>CAZTDF010000096.1:0-16010 GCA_964612465.1 uncultured Pirellulales bacterium | reverse complement strand
ACTGATTCTGGAATTCAAACCGCATGGCGTTGTTCTCGCCCGCCGCCAGAAGGACATATTCAACTCCCGGCTCGTCAATGTTGTCGACCCACGCACTTCTGAGGCTTTCATCGCTGGTGTATGATTCAAAGTCATCCACTATCACGTACTCTACCGTCGTAAAAGTCCAGGTATGGCCTGTCACCGTACCGGATGGGCTGACTTGATCGACTCTCCACTGGTACGTCTGGCCTAATTCGAGATTCTCAGGTACATAGGTGGTTCCTGTCGGTGCGGGATCAACCTTTTCCATTGCTCCGGCTTTTCCCAACCACAACTCGCGGCCAGTAGCAAACTCCGCCTCGATCCAGCTCAGTGCGGTATCGACGGGAACATCAGTTGCCCCATCGTCGGGATTGGGAATAACCGCTGCCGGACCATCCGAGTCAGATGAGACGCTGTCAAATGAGCCATGGTAGCCAGCCGGTTGTGGAGTTATCCACATCCCGAAGACACCGCTGGAGCCGCTGGCAAAGACATCATCATGGATGTTCGGAGTCTCCCAGGAGTCATTAGCGCTGGTGTCGACAAACGTCGGAGTTCTCACGAGCAAGGGGCCGCCCTTATACTCATAGGCACTGCCCGTGATATATACGGGATCCGACCCGACGACATCCAGCTCGAAATAGTGGCTCCTGGCGTGATCGAGGCCGGGCACCGGAACCTCCGGTTCATATTCCGCCATAATATCGTCGCTAAGGTTGACGGCCTTAATTATTTCGATTTTCAGGTTGGCCGGGCCCTCCTCCTGGTGTATGACCAGCACATAGCAACTGGCAATGATGCCGGGGTAGCCGGTTATCGAACCATCGTCATTAAAGTAAGTAATCCTGGCCGCCAGACCGTGGTGGTTCCATGAATCGTTGCCGGTCAGATTGAACTCGGCGCCGACGCGAACGTCGGTGAATTCGTCGCCCGGGTCACCGATCCCTACGCCGAATTGCGAGCCGCCGATATCGGCTGAGCTGGTCTCGTCAATAGCGATATAATCGTTGTCGTCCGGCCCGTCCTGGATGGTCGCGTTGAACGTTTTTGTCAGGTCCGGATAGCAACTGAACTGCCACGTTGACAGGTCGAATGAGTTGCCGTCAAATGATTCCAGCCAGTTGGCCCGTGCTGTGCCGCTTAATATTGCGATTAGAGCTATTAGCACAGAAACCACTACGAAGTGTTTGAATATTCTAAACATGACATTCCTCCTTCAAAAAGCCCGACACTAATGTTTTAACAGAACGTTAAATCTTAACTAAGCTATAATAATTATGCCTGCCAAAAGAATGAAAAGTCCATAAAATCCAACTACTACATTTATATCAGATCAGCCCCCTTCTCGTCAAGGAAAATCTCCGGTTCAGCAGGATTCGAGCAACATTTCAGCGTTTATTTTTACGCTGGTCGAGGCGTTCACCCAGGGGGCGGCGAACGGGGATGTCAAGCCCGCCGTTTGCTTCGAGCTCGTCGAAAAGCTGCTTTTTCATCGCTGCTATCTGCTCGCTGTAGGCGGGAACGTTGATCAGGTTGTGCCGCTCGTGCGGGTCGGTCTGCAGGTCGTAGAAACCATCGTGGTCCCAAATACCCTGGTAAAAGATGTACTTGTACCGCTCGGTGCGAATGGCAAAGACCGTCGGCGTTGCGGGGAAGTTCCACTCCCAATAGTACTCGTAAAGAATGTGGTCGCGCCATTTGATCGATTTTCCGAGCAGCAGCGGCAAAAAGGACTGCCCATCCATATCTGCGGTTTTCGGCGGTTGGACACCGGCCGCTGCCAGCAGCGTCGGAGCGATATCGATATTCTGCACCATCTGCT
This sequence comes from uncultured Pirellulales bacterium, assembly GCA_964612465.1. Classification (GTDB taxonomy): domain Bacteria; phylum Planctomycetota; class Phycisphaerae; order Sedimentisphaerales; family Anaerobacaceae; genus JAFGPJ01. Next base: position 14,164 of record CAZTDF010000096.1, on the reverse strand, counting down.
TGACTTTTGTGCCCGGCGTTATCATACCCGGGGCGTACGCGAGCATCGGCACGCGGATGGACTCTTCGAAAGCGTCCCTCTTGTCGTAGAAGCCGTGCTCTCCGAGCGCGAAGCCGTTATCGCCCATGTAAATCACCAGCGTCGATTCGCTCAGGCCCGTCTCGTCCAGGTACTTTAGCACACGCCCAAGGTTCTCGTCCATCCCGTGCACGGTTTCGCAGTAGTGCCTGTAAAGTTCGTCGAACGACGGCACCGGATCGTTGTCGTATTGTCCGGTTTCCATGTGGTCGACGCCGTGGATGCTGTAGCGGCGTTCGCGGACCCAGTGCGGCTGCGTCTGATAGTTCCGCTCGGTGTTGGCCATCGTCTCGGGACGCTTGACTTCGGCTTTTCCGTAACGGCCTTTGTGGCGTTCGGCAGGTTGGAACGGGTAATGGACCGCTTTGAATGACAGATACAAAAAGAATGGCCGGCGTGCATCGCGGTTGTCCTTAAGCCATGTCAGCGCTTGGTCTGTCAGGACATCGGTTGTGTAACCCTGGAACGTCCGGCGTTTGTTGTTAATGTTGAGCGTCGGGTTTAAGTACGTGCCCTGGCCCTTAAAGCCGGCCCAGTGGTCGAAGCCCGGTCTCGGGCTGTCGTCTTCGTGACCCATGTGCCACTTGCCGATGAAGGCGGTCTGATAGCCGGCCTTCCGCAGGTACTGTGGGAAGAATACTGTGCCTTCCGGCGCCGGCCGCTGATTGTCAACGATGCGATGATGGTGCATGTACTGGCCGGTAAGGATAGATGCACGAGACGGCGAGCACAGCGATGTACTGACAAACGCGTTGGCTAAATGCGCGCCTTGCTGCGCCATGCGGTCCATGTTCGGCGTCTCTAAGAAAGCCGGCGATTCGGTCATAAAACCCATAAAGTCATAGCGATGATCGTCGCTGAGCACCAGAACAATATTTCTCTTCGCATTTTTAATGCTCTGCCCGGCCGATAGAGAACGTCCAGCAGCACCAGCAAAAGCCAACGTCGCCGCACTGTGGCAGGTCGAGATGAGAAAGTCTCGCCGGCTGCAAAAGCTCTGTCGTGAATTACCTCGAACTGTCATATAACTCGCCTCCTGCTGAAAGAGCCCATTTTTCAGTGAATCATGAATTATCGACGACGAAACTTCATTTTAACAAAAGAACAATTTGATTGTAAAGATTTTTAGGCTCTCACATTTGTTACAATTCTACAAGAACAAATTGATTTGGTCCGGCGGAAAAAGGCATAACCGACATTTCACAAGGCCCTTAAGTATATCAACTGCCCTTGTTAATTTGCCCTTTGAGTTGATTTGTGAACTATCCCGGCCGAGGATATTTGCTCAAAAGGTTTACTCCCCGGGAGAAGCAAAGGCAGCGGTCCAGTTGTCAGGATCATTACCGTAGTCTGTCGAGATTCTCCGTGTGAGTGATTTGCCATAGCCATCTGTATCGGTCGGCCAGAGGTCAATTGAGCCGGGACAATTTTCCGGATGGGAGCCGTCGCTGAAATTGATCCTCTCGACGCGAATGTATTGGCGTACGTTATCCTTGTCCACATCACCGGGCATGCTCAGTTCCAGGCTTTCGCCGGCATTGCTCAAATTGCCATCATAAGGGCCGAAAATTATCTCGGCAGGTACGGACGGATATCGCCATGAAAATGCCTCCGGCTTTTTGACTATCAAGAGATATCCGCCGGATTCTATTGTCATCGGAGAATCAGCCGGGAAGGTAAACTCAATGCCGTCAGTGAACTTCCAAGGCTTGCCTTTGTCGTCGCGGTATAATGTGACCGGCTCGGCACTGATATTCTGAAGCTCAATGTATTCGTATTGGTCATTCGTGTAGGAGCCGCCATCTGGCCAGTCTGGATGGTACATGATTTCACTAATGACGATTGGACCTACTTTCGGATACGAATTAGCGGAGCCGGGTGTATTCTCATCCATTGCTACGAAGTTGTAGTTGCCAGTGCTGGATTTAAAGTAACGCCCGAATGAGACTCCCGTTTCCGAGGCGCCGAAATCCTCTGTGCTCCGATAGCCGGTTAAAGCATCATTGTGTGTGGAGCTTAGGTATAAACGTTCGCCGTTCTCGCTGAGGGCGAATGGCTCATAAGCACCCGGGTTGTTCGTGTTGCCGAAATTCAGGTCTTCGTATAAAAGGAGGTAACCATTGGGGCCGATTGTGGTTCCGTTGACAATCTCGTATTTGAAAAGGTTATCGTTACTGTCACTTAGGAACCAGCCGCCAATGTCAATTGCAGCACCGGTCGTATTGTGTAACTCAATCCAGTCCGAAGCCTCGGTGTGCGAGTGGGCAAGAACTTCGTTAATAACTACAGCACCGGGATTGGGTATTATGCCGCTGTCATCGGAGTCCGGCGAGCCACCTGTGTAAGCGCTCGGGCGCCAGGAATCTTTCTCGTTCCAACTGCTCAGATCATTGTTAGCAGGATTTATTATCGTCAGCGAAAAACCTTCGCCATCGGCAATCGATCGCCAGCCATCTTCATAGCGGAAGTTTAGAATCGTTCGGCCTATGGCATCGGCCAGCTCGATTCTTTCGCCGGCATTATTAAGCTTGCCGGAGTATTGGCCTGCGATGTTGACATTTGTGCCGTATCGTGCTTCGAAGACATTGCGGTTCTGGACGACGACTACATGTTCATCGGCTGCAAGCTCGATGCTCGGGAAGGTAAAATCGATGCCGTTTGTGAAGTTGACCAGATTCAGGTTGATGCTTTCGGCGCCGATATTCTTTAGCTCGATGAATTCTTCGTTCGGATCCAGCGGGTTATACATTATCTCGGTAATGCGCAGATTCTCCGCTACGGGTCCTACGGCAAAGACCGCTTCGTTCAGGGCGCTCCACTGATCGCCGCTCAATACCCTTGCCTTGACCCGGGCACTGTGGAGCAGCGTAATCGGGCCTGTATATTCCATGATACCACCCAGATCGCTGTCGCCGGAATCGCCTCCGCCTGAAAGAAGTTCGGCGGAGAAAAGAAAGTCGGAGCTTGTGACCGAGCTATTCATGGCGTGGATGGCCAATACATTGTCACCCTGTTTTAGAATGTCGAGAAATTCAGAAATATCGATGCTCTCTAACAGTATCGCCGCCGAATCGGAGTGGCTGGTGCTGGCCCTGGAGTCCCAGGCCGGCGTGCCGTCGAAATTACGCCTTGCCACTTCGACGCCGTTTATGTAGGCGACAAAACCGTCATCGTACCTGACGTTCAGCTTCAACGAAGTGTAGTTGGCATTAATTGTGAAAGGTATGCGGACATAACACGTGGCATTCCTGGCATACATCTGCTCCAAGAGATCAAGAGTGATGAAGTCCTGGTAGCCCGAGGTTCTTTCGAAACCGACACCGCCGGGTGAGCCGGTGCAGGACAGCCATGCCGAATCATCGAAAATTCCGCCGCCTTGCCAGTTTTCGCCAATATTGCCGGTAGGAACGATCGCCCGCTTGTCGGCGTTCTCGGGCGCTAGAACGGTCGCCTGCGGTGTTGTGTCCTGTATGCGTGGATCGGAACCGTCAAGCGTGTACCATATTGTCCCGGTTGGGGCATTCATCGAGAGCGAGTCTTCTGAGGATATCTGGCCGCCGTGCTGATATGCCCCATTGATACCGAAGTCCGGGGCATCGACGTCCGGATACCAGCCTCGTTGTTTGAGCTGGTTAAAGACGATTGCCTTTCGCTGCGGGAAGTATTCACGATTGAGCCAGTCGCGCTCGCGTATCCATTCGACGTCTCTGGTATAAGGCGTCGAGCGGTGGTTGTCGCCCCATCTCGCCGATTCGCCGACGACGGCCCGGTCCACTTCGTCAAGACGTATCTGATAGAGATTCATTGCGCCTTGCGGAGTAAGAATGCCATCGTTGAAGAAGTGACGGTGCACGTGGTCGGCAAAGAGCATGCGATATTCGGCGTTATCTATCAGTCTATAGTGAAGGCGTGTCGGGCCGCCGCTGTCGTTTCTTCGTGTCACGTCGTCGTTAGGCCCTTCCATAACATGTTCGGCATCCCAACTGTGATATAACCATCTGCTGTCGGGATCGACGCGGCTGCGCGTTGCGTACCAGTTTTGATGTGCCCAGTCGGTATTGCCGACGTAATAGTTCGTTATCAGGTAATCGATAAGGTTGGGTACGTCCAGATACTGCTGTATCGATTCGTACTGCTCATCGGATCTCATACCGGAATTGGCGAGATTAAACATTCTGTTGTAGTCTGTGCCGGAGCCGTTGATAACTGTGCCGGAATTATGTTTGAGGACATCGTAGTCTTCATCCTGGCCTCCAAAGTAAGCGGCGGCAAAATGCTCATCCGGCCGTTCGTGAAGCCAGTACAATCCCCAGTATAGGCCGTTGAGATACAAGTGGACATGCCTGCCATGCGGGGAAAAGCCGCCCATAGCGTTATGAATGTCGGATACATACTGGTCTCGTGTGTATTGAGCCAAATCGCGCTGACCCATTCCCGGTCTGCTGACTCCAACTCCGCCACCGTAGGCCCATGAGTTATTCATGCGGGCGTCCAGAACAAGAGTATCGAATTGGTCTGTTGCCTGATCTCCGAATACTGGAAATCTAAGCTTTGTAGCACCAAACTGGCTGGTGAATTTTAGTCTCATGGACAGTTTGTCCATCTTCCAGGGCTGAGTACTGCTGCCGCCGGCAAGCCGTACACCCGCCTGGAGTTGGAACTGCTGTGATGTAGTTGGATCAAAGAACTCGACCGAGACGGACCGTTCGGCCGGTTCCCTGTAGATATCCTCCCAGGCTGGATTTGCATATATCCCGCCGATGGCCGGATCCGAGCTGCGATTAAACCAATCGTCAACGGGCATCACCAGCGAGATTGTCGGAACTGCCTTGAGGTCGTCCTTGATTTTATTACGATACGCTGAATCAAAGACAACTTCAGGATCCATCTCGTAATCGGCCCCGGCATGTCCCCATGTGTTAGGAAAGCCGGCACCATCCTGTCGAATAACATCATCGAGAAAGATATAGGTATGGGCATCCATATTAGTGGGTTTGAAGCCCGGCTTGAAAGCCATCGCCCGCAGAGTCGTGGTTGTCCCGATGCGGATAGGGCTCGTGTAGACCATGCCTGTTATAAATTGGCCTTCAATGTCAAACGGTTCGGTGCCATCGATTGTGTAATAAACAGTTGCATCTTTCGTTTCGGTAGCAATTGTGACGGAGAAAGGAGTATCGTAAAAACCGCGCTTATGGCTGAATTTAGTGTCTGCGACCACGCCCAAATATGTATCGTTATTTTGTTCTGCCGGACTGGGAGATCCGAAAACCTGCCAGTTGTCGCTGGCATCGGGGTAGCGGCCGAAGGAATTGTCCGTAATCTGGCTGGCAAAGATGATGCTATCAATCATGGTGACGCCGTCACTATCGAAAAGGCCAATCTCCTCGCCATCGGCGCTGAGTTTGAAATTTGCGTGCAGGCCGGAGTCGGTCGTATCGTTGTCGGCCCAAATCAACAGATAACCACCTGCTGGTATAGTCGTTGCAGCAGTATTGTTAGCTGGTATCCGCCACATGGTTGGAACAGACAGATTGTCCGTCAGGTACATGTCGCCTATATTGATGGCATCGGGACCGTAGTTGTGGATTTCGATCCAGTCATCGTACTGGCCTTGTGGATCTTCAATAGAACTGTTGTTTGAAGCCATAAATTCGTTGATTACCAAAGAAGCAGAACTCGCAACCTTTATCGAGCTGAATGAAGAGATGGTTAATACCAGTGTAAGCAATGAGATTTTGTTATATCTGAGCATATTGCCGAACCCTTCCTCATAAGTAGTTTAGGACACTAAACTCCACTCCGGTCTAAATTTTATCATTTATGAGCTTTATTTATTGTAACATATAAAGGGCAATATAGCAATGATCCGATTACCCTGGTTCACGTCAAGTATTATGTGTGATGGTTAGCATAAGGGTATTACCAGATGTTACGTCAGGATTATGCAGCTTGTTTCCGGCTCTTAATATAGCTTTTCCAGGTATCTTGATTTTCGAATAACCAACAAGTCTGGCAACACATCCCTGCTTTTACGAACAGGAAGAACTCAAAGTTTTTTGGTGGCGAAATCCGAGTTTTTGAATGGGGCCGGTAGGGTTCGAGATGGGCTTTTCCAGGCTATTGATGGTCAAACTCTCATCCCGGAGACGGACGCTTCGAATACTAAAGTATCATCAACGACTCCCTGGATACTTGTTGTAACGTGGCTCGCTCGTTTTCTTCGCTTATATTTTGTAATGTGGCCAAGCAGAAATAGCTTTTTGCCCGGTTCGATTATAGAGCGGAACTTTGCTGATTCTATGCCGGCAAAACCAACAAATCCCTGCTCGTCAAAAATCTGCTTCATAAAGAAACTTGAAAGCTGGGCCGCTGCCTCGATCATGATCACGCCAGGCATCAAAGGCCGACCCGGAATGTGGCCGCGAATCCAGAATTCGTTTTCTGTTACATCCTTATAGCCCAGAATGAGGGATTTCTCCTTATCGTACCAAAGAATGCCATCCAGATGCTGCATCTCAAATCGCTGTGGATTTATTTTGCAGATTGCTTCCTTGTCAAAGACAGGTTTTGCTTCAAGGTCTATCTGGGATAAATCAAATAATAATGGAGGCGGCATTGCTGATCCTGAAAATAAAACCCTCACTATAATATTGTGTAAGGTGTAGCTGCTCTTTTTACACAACACTTCGATACACATGGCGCATTGCGTGAGAGACACCACATGCTAAACACAATAACAACAGGTGTTTACAAGTACTTATGATGTTTTATTGAGCTGATCTGATTTCAAGAACGCGGTTGCGAACAAGCTGAGAAGCCTGCTTGATTTTCTGCATTTGCTTACGAACTCGCGTCCCTGCTGCCTTATTACCACCTTCGGCTTTGCTGATGTCTGCCTCGATTTCAGCTACCAGCACTTTAAGATCTTCGTACTCTTGCATTAAAATAATCTCCACTTTTTAGATTAAAAATCTACTTAGAGCAGGTTAAAAATCATTATAAACTTAACGATGTAAAAAAGTTTTGTCAAAGAAAAATGCCCTTTTTACAAAAAAAATCAATATTTTTTTGCCGGTCAGGTTTTGAGTTTTTTGGTCAGTTCGGCGATTCTCCGGCCTCGGCGTATACACTGCCGCTTAACTCTGTCATCGGGCTTGCCTATGGAAACCGGCCCATAGTGGTCACCCTGCGGATCGCCCTGGACAACACAACCGGCTATGAGCATCACTTCGATTATGCCCATGATTGTGGTTTCATTACCGCCCGCGATATTTGCCGAGCTGGTAAACGCAGAGCCCACTTTGCCGTCGAGTTTGCCGTGAAAAGCTACTGAATCGTCGAATAGCTGCTTAATCGGCCCTGCCATATGGCCATAATAAGTTGGTGAGCCGACAACTATCGCATCGTAATTCAGCAGATCCTGGGCCTCTACATCGCTTACGGATTTGCATTCGGTTTGCAGGTCTGCCTCATTCATTGCCTTGGCTATTATCTCCGCCATTTCTTTTGTATTACCGCTTCTTGAATAATAGATAACTATTGCCTTTGCCATTTTTACTCCTTTTTTCTTATTGATTTTGCCCGGGAAGCAGACATATCACTTAAACAAATATAATTGACTATGGGACCGCCGAAAGGTCTTTATTTTAGATTACAATCATACATAAGGCAAAAATAAAATTCCAGAGTTACATTTCGAACTTAACTGTCAGGAGGGCTTGAGATCGACAAAGTTTGACATTCGGTCTTTCTAAAGGTTAAAATCACTTATCGATTTAGCCAATTTACCGGGAATCAGAGGAATGATACGAATTCTGAGTGTGATAGTAAACGGTCATTGGAGGCTGGGAATAGGCGACCCTACCTTCATGGGATGGTTGATAACGGCAGCGTATTTGATTGCTTCCGTATTGTGTGGAGTTTGTGCCTGGCGCACAGACAGAATTTCTCCTATCTACCGATCCCGTCACCATTGTGCGTTTTGGTGGTGCTTAGCGGTGGCTATGTTACTAATGGGTATTAATAAACAGTTAGATATTCAGTGCTTGTTTATCGCTGTCATCAGGAAAATAGCCCTAAATCAGGGATGGTATTCACAGCATCAAACCTTACAGGTGTGGTTCATCGCGTGTATTGCGATATCCGGCCTGGTTTTATTAATATGGTTGGGATGGAAATTGAAAGGACTGTGGCGGCAGTACGGACTGGCACTGTTTGGCATTTTGCTGCTGATTACCTTTGTAATTATCCGAGTTGCTCCTCTCAATCATGTGGCTGGATTTTCTGGCTGGCAACCGGTAATAGGACTGATAAATTCCATTCTGGAACTCGCCGGTATCGGATTGGTTGGAATATCTGCTCTGATGGGTATATATCGAGGTACAAAGCAAGCCGCCCAAATTACAGAATCCTGATGTCGCCCTTTTATCGAGTTTTTCAATTTTACGCTCAGCGGCGCAGATAGGGGAGTTTTTCCGGAAGAGGTACATTGTTGCCGAACTTATCCTCGCCATATCCGGATTCGGCTAATAGTTTGATATCGGCCAGGACTCGCGTATCACCGATAAATTTTGCAGTCAATTTGACTTTCACGTCGATCTTACCCATTGCAAGGAGCCTGGCCATCTCGTCAACAACCTTCTCCAGCAGTGTACCTTCCTGTCGGGCGGGCTCTTCCGGCAACTGCAGGGGTTGTTCGTAAAGGATGAGTTTGCTTCGCCCGGCTAAGGTCAGCACCAGCTCCCGGATAATGTCATTGAAATCACTTTCGTCGTTCTGTTTCCGGTCAAGCTTGAGACGGACGATTTCTTCGGCAAGCCATCGCCGTTTTTGTGCATTGATTTTTTCATTAGCTCGGAACAGCCCGAGCGGTGAACTGGCATCATAGACCTCATCGTCCAGCTCCATCTGAACCGCGCTGCCGTAATGCAGCGCAATCTTGGCTATCAGTGTGGATGGGCGAACGTGGAATCCGCGATAAGAAGGCACGGGGACCTCGATCTCGCCAATTTCAGCATATCGATTGAGCATCTCATGGCAGAGGTGTTCGGCACAGCCGATATAGAGATTGATATGTGTAACCGAGTACCTCATCAGGGCATCCAACAGCGCATCGGGTTTAACTATCGGCTCCTGCCGGCCCGGGGAGTCGCACGGCTGCTTATTCACATGCCGTTCATAGTGGTGAACGAACAAGGTCGCCGTCCTGAGCAAATGAAATACAACACTTATGTGCCCTCTGAGAACAGGTAAATCGGTATCAAGCTGAGCGGCTTCCGTGCCCGAAACGTACGTATCATACAATGACTGAAGGCTATGGAATCGAAGCTCGATACTCCGCAGTTTTTTCTCACTAACCGAGTCCCGGACATAAGAAGCGAAATTTTCGGGCTTAACCCGGCCGGCAGCGCGTACATCTTCACTATCGACAGCAAGGTTCAAAAAGGCTGTGGTCAGGAGAGTTACTGTCTCTGCGATTTCAATTTTGCGCGTTTGGCAGTGGTGTTCCAGGCAGCCGGGAGGGAGCTCTTCGGAATAAGATTCCTCGCGCAATCTCTGTGACGGAACCGGCAAATCAAGCTGCTGGGCTTTGGTTAGAATCTGCTTTGTTGCCTGCTGAAGGACACTGACCGTAAATTCAAGCGTTTTTTCCGTCGCCTGGGCAAAATCCTGTTCGATTGGTAACAGGCGATAAGTAGGCAATGAATATCGGATATGAAGCAGTTCGTAGCTTACATCGGAAAAGTGCTTAATTGCCGCCGTTAGCGACCTGAAAGCACACCATTGGCAGTTGCTGCCTGCTCCATACCTGTCGAGGAACTCCTCAATCTGTGTCGATTGCGATAGCAGGGCACCTATCAACGGACGTATCATGATATCTTTAGTCGATTTGCATTCGGATATATGCTTGGAAAGACCCAGTAAGGTCAGGGCACGTTTTGCGATTAGCTCTCGAAACATCTTATCGGTCATTACTGCTGTTGATACCATATATGTTAATTTTTCCTTATCTCCAGGGGGGTGATTTGCGGCTCACTGAAATCCTTTGGTATCTTGAACTCGAAGACTTTTTTGTCGATGCCTTTGTTAACTTTCGGCTTTAGGAACTTTAACTCTACAATGTCTCCGAACGGAGGCTCCGGCTCACTTTTTACAGCTACAATTTTTGCCGGCAGGTTCAATTTCTCATTAATCCAAAAGTCTATTGAAATATAGTCATCTTTATAAATCGAATTCGGCTTAACCTTCAGATGCACTTGAATAAATTCTTTCGATTCGGTTTTTTGGGGCTCGACCAGGTTGACATCAAACTGTTTTTTCAAATCCTCTATTTTGCTGAAGCCAAGCATTGGTAAATTTCTGCTTGCCAGTTCGAAGACATCCGTCGGTTTGTTCGGATCGTTCGGCTCGGCCAATTGATAATATTTCACTTCTTTGATCTGGTAATCGAGATGTGCAAGCCAGATGCCTTTCAATCCACGGTCTGGTACAGGCAGTCGTGCTCCGTCGAGAACAAAATACTGCTCGAGAGTCTTCTGTTCTTTTTCATCGTCCTGTCGGATCGTATTGAAGTGAATACTCAACGTGGATGTTTTACCTGATCGCGCATAATACAAGAGACCTTTCCACAGCGATTCCGATTCGAGCAGCGGCTGGCTGAATTTGTACTCGACCTGGCTCTGGAAGGATTTAAGCTCCGAGGTCGTCTTGTTCAGTTTCTCCAAAATGATGCTCAGGGGATCATCTTTTGGAATTTCCTGTTGTGGTTTTTGTGAATCTTCCGTGCAACCGGAAGCCCAGCAGGTACCTGCCGCCCATAATACGATAATAGTAGCTCTTATCATTATCTGGATATTCATTTGGCTGCCTTTCTTTGCTCCACTACGCGCTATCCGTTGCTTTTGTTTGCTATAATCTCAAGTATTCCGGTAATGTTTTCAATGCAAAAATCTGCATGTTCAGCAAAGTCATCGGCCTGATGATGATTTGCCAGCAACACAGCGCAGGCACCTGCTGCTTTTGCACACAATAAATCGAATAAATAATCGCCAACCAGCAGAGTTTCCTGCGGTTTTACGCCGAATTGCCGGCACAACTCAATGACGCCGAATGCATCGGGTTTGACGGGCCCATCCTCTCTGCCGATGACTGCATCGAACTTGAGCTTATGTTTCTGAGCAATAGCATAGGCATTGCCTCGCTTGTTACGAGTCAATATCCCGATATGAATGCCTGCTGCACGAAGAGCCGACAATGTTTGATCGGCACCGGCGTTAAGTTTGGATTCTATTACGGCCTTTTGCTCGTGAATAAAGAGTATTTTCTCTGCCTTCAGGCGTAGTTGCGGGCTCATTTTCTCCATTGATTCCAGCAGGGGACCGGAATCTATGGATAATCCAATCTCCTGACGAATGGCGTCAAAGTCGAAGTAAGGTTGGGTGATGGTCCCATCAAGGTCGAATATTACAGCTTTAATTGGCATAATCAATGTCTACCGTATTACATAAATCGGAAGTCATTCCCATGCTGGCGGGAACCTGTCCTATTCCTGCTTTTTGGATTTTTTGCGTAGCAGTTCTATAAGATATCGGCCGGCCTGGCCGAAAATCTTATCTTTTCGAACAATGATACCGGTCGGCCTGATAAAATTCTCATTTGAAAAGGGAATCGCCTTTATTGTTCCGCTGCTGATTTCCTGAAGTATTGCAGTCTGGGGCATTATACTGATCCCGGACTTGATTTCGACCGCTCTTTTGATGGTTTCGATGTTGTCGAATTCCATGACCGGGCGGACGACGATATTATAACGCTCCAAAATACTATCGATCCAGCCCCGTGTTGGAACATCTTTCTCGAAGGCGATAAATCTTTCGAATTGCAGCCTGTGAATATCAACCTGCGATTCTCGCGCCAGAGGATGGTTTGGATTACAGACCAAAACCAGCGGTTCATCCTCAAAATCATAGACATCGAGCCTTTTATCTCTTTTCGGAACAGCAACGAGACCAATATCGACATCGCCGCCTAAAACAAGCTCGTAGATTCTCCGGGCGCTAAAATACTCGACATGAACATTGACATCCGGGTAGCTGACCATAAATTTCTTGATATAGTCGGGCAGTGTATGCATGCCGATACTGAAAATCGCGGCAATATTTATTCTGCTGACAGAGGTTTTTTGCAGGGTTCTCAACTCATTCTTGAGCTGTTCATACCGATCCAGGATATCTTTAGAGGCCTGGTAGAGTAACTGGCCCGCTTTTGTCAGCTCAATAGGTCTTTTCTTGCGATTAATCAACTGGCACTTGTGAGCAAGCTCCAATTGTGCAAGCTGCTGTGAGACGGCAGATTGACTTAGAATATGTTTTTCCGCGGTTTTTGAGAAACTTCGCAAATCTGCCAAATCGCAGAATATTTTCAGCATCTCGATGTGCATTATAAGATATCCTTATATGTCCTATTACTATTTATCAATTGTCATACGATGATCTATCGTATATAATCAGAAATTCACAAAATTAGCGTGTGAAATCCTTTTTTTTGATTTCTTTATTAGTCTAACTTATTGTAACGATTAATGAAAGCAGAATTTTAACACTTTAACTATAGGAGATCGGGATAATGGCAGCACAAACCATTATACAGGGAGTTTACGAACAAGTTCAAAGACGGAATACCGGCGAAACCGAATTTCTGCAGGCGGTAAAAGAAGTTCTTGATTCTTTAGGACCCGTCCTCGATAAGCATCCGGAATATGTAGAAGCAAGAATCCTTGACAGGATTGTGGAACCGGAACGGCAGATTATGTTCCGGGTGCCATGGCAGGATGACAAGAGCAACGTTCACGTCAATCGCGGGCTCCGGTTTGAATTCAACAGCGCGCTTGGCCCATACAAGGGTGGCCTGAGATTCCATCCAACAGTCAATGCGAGCATTCTGAAGTTTCTCGGATTTGAGCAGGTATTCAAGAATTCTCTCACCACTCTGCCGATGGGTGGAGGCAAGGGAGGATCGGACTTTGATCCGAAGGGCAAGAGCGATAACGAAGTGATGCGCTTTTGCCAGAGCTTTATGACCGAGCTTTGCCGGCATATCGGCCCGGATACCGATGTCCCCGCGGGCGATATCGGCGTTGGCGGGCGTGAAATCGGCTTCCTGTTCGGCCAATACAAACGCGTCCGCAATGAGTTTACCGGCGTATTAACCGGCAAGGCCCTGAACTGGGGCGGTTCGCTGATACGGCCTGAGGCCACAGGGTACGGCTGTGTGTATTTTGCCGAAGAAATGCTGAAAACACGCGGCCAGGATTTCAAGGGTAAGATTTGTACCGTCTCCGGCTCCGGAAATGTTGCACAATACACGGTTGAAAAACTCAATCAGCTCGGTGCAAAGGTTGTCAGCCTTTCCGACTCCAGCGGGACAATCCACGATCCGGACGGCATCGATGCTGAGAAACTCGCCTTCGTAATGGATCTGAAGAACGTTAGACGCGGGCGCATCAAGGAATACGCCGACAAATACAGCGTCAAGTATCTTGAGGGCAAGCGGCCATGGGGCATCAAATGCGATTGTGCATTCCCCAGTGCGACGCAGAATGAGATTGACGGCGATGATGCGAAAACACTGCTGGCGAACGGTTGTACTCTTGTTGCAGAAGGCGCCAACATGCCGAGCACTCCTGAGGCAATCGAGCAATTCATTGACAAGAAGATCATGTACGGTCCCGGCAAGGCCGCAAATGCGGGCGGCGTAGCAACCTCGGGACTGGAAATGTCACAGAACTCGATCCGATTGTCATGGACGCGCGAAGAGGTGGACGAGCGACTGCACAACATTATGATTGCTATTCATAAGCAGGCATATGAGGCGGCCGAAGAGTATGGGCAGCCGAGCAATCTCGTAATGGGCGCCAATATCGCCGGATTCGTGAAGGTCGCCGACGCCATGCTCGACCAGGGACTTGTGTAATATAAGCCGGAGAGATTCCTACGATTATATAAGGGCAGGGAATACAAAAAAATGTATCCCTGCCCGTTATTTTTTGGCAAAATACGGCTGGCAAATTAGTGAGGTTGGTATATGGCTG
>CAZTDF010000095.1:1443-16573 GCA_964612465.1 uncultured Pirellulales bacterium | reverse complement strand
TTGACCAGCAGCAATATACAGATGCTATCGACCTGCTCGAATCCACGCCGTACTTTGTTAACTGGGAAGGCCAGACGATTACATGGGATCTGTTTCACAAGGCCCATCTGGAACGGGGCCGGATACGTTTTGAAGACGAAGATTTCGCCGGGGCGTTGCGTGACTTCGAAGCCTCGCTGACATATCCTGAAAACATCGGCGTCGGCCGTTCCAACAAGCCAGGAGAGTCCTCGGCGCAATATTGGCGCGGTAAAGCACTGCAGGCCCTTGGACGCCTCGACGAAGCACGCTCGGCATGGAAGGAAGGAGCCGCCGGCCACAAAGGCCCGGGCGACCAGAACGAGCATATAGAACTCTGCAAAAAGGCTTTGTCAATGTGAAGGTTATGGTTGAATTGACAGGATTTTCGTGTCACGATTTTGTTGATAATCGGATTCTTTGCTGTCGTACAGAAAATTTATGTTTTTTAAGCTTATAAATAAGAAATCCCTGACAGGCATGCTTGTTGCGATTGTCGCAGCAGGTGTGTTAATAGTTTGCTATAAGTCGGTACCAGAACCAGAGGATCTATTAGCACTTTATCGTGATGGTGCGGAATATGACGACTTAACAATTCAATATCCACTTGACGAGACCCTTTTTCCGCCGGAAATCGTGCCGCCTACTTTTCACTGGGAAGATGGCAACTCCAGGTCCAATATGTGGCTGGTAAGTATCAAGTTCCAGGGCAATGAGGCCCCAATGAGTATTGTCACCCACGAATCCAGGTGGATACCTGAGCAGCAGCAGTGGGAAACTATAAAGAAGCGGTCGCTGGAAAGAAACACCCAGGTTACGATCCTGGGTATCAGTCGCCGGATAACAACAAGGATTCTCTCGGCCGGGCGAATCTCAATCAAAACATCCAAAGATCCGGTCGGCGCGCCGTTGTTCTACCGGGAAGTTAACCTGCCTTTTATTGACGCCGTCAAGGATCCATCGAATATCCGGTGGCGTTTTGGAATCATTTCGTCGCCCGAGCAGCCTCCGATAATTCTGGAAAATCTGCCGGTCTGCGGAAATTGTCACTCGTTTCCCGCAGACGGCAAAACTCTTGCAATGGATGTGGATTATGCCAATAGCAAAGCATCCTATGTTGTTACACAAGTCGCCGAGCAAATGACCCTTACAACAAGCGACATGATAACGTGGAACGATTACAGGAAAGAGGATGGGCAACAAACGTTCGGCCTGCTTTCTCAGATATCTCCGGACGGCAGGTTTGTGCTCAGCACAGTCAAAGATGTGTCCGTCTTCGTTCCCAAGCCGGAGCTGGCATTCTCTCAACTCTTTTTTCCCGTCAAGGGCATTCTGTGTGTTTACGACAGGAACACAGGGACCTTCGCTGCATTGCCGGGAGCAGATGATCCACAGCTTGTTCAGAGCAATCCGAGCTGGAGTCCCGACGGCAAATATATCGTTTTTGCAAGGGCCGGGGCACACAAGCTCAAGAACATCGTCGGCCCACGCAAAGTGCTTCTAACGCCGGAAGAATGCAAGGAATTCCTTGAAGAAGGCAAACTGTTTTTGTTCGATTTGTATAGGATCCCATTCAACGGCGGCAAGGGCGGCGAGCCGGAGCCGATTCGAGGTGCTTCCAATAACGGCATGAGTAATTTCTTTGCTAAATACTCGCCCGACGGCAAATGGATCGTCTTTTGCAAAGCCAAAAGCTATATGCTGCTCCAGCCTGACAGCGAACTCTATATCATCCCGGCCGAAGGAGGAACGGCAAGAAAACTACGCTGTAATACAAACCGCATGAACTCGTGGCACAGCTTCTCACCAAACGGCAGGTGGCTTGTGTTTTCTTCCAAGGCTAATTCGCCCTACACTCAGCTTTTCCTCACCCATATCAACGAACAGGGGCAAAGCAGTCCCGCCGTTTTGTTGGAGCACTTTACTTCTGCCGACCGGGCCGCAAATATACCTGAGTTTATTAACGCCGAGCCGACCGCAATTAAGAGAATCCGCGAACAATTTCTCGATGATTACTCTTATCTGAGAGCCGCCAGTGAATTTATCAAAGGCAATGATTTTACCGGCGCCGAACGGCAATGCAGAAAATCGCTGGAGCTGAATCCCAAAAGCGCCAAAGCGCACGCTATTCTCGGCATAGCGCTGGTTCGCCAGGATAAGTTTGACGAGGCAACTGGCCATTTGTTGGAGGCGATACGCCTTGATCCAACCGACTACGAAGCGTACTACACCCTCGGCCAGACGTTGACCCGCCAGGAGAAGTTCGATGAAGCAATCAGGCATTTCTCGACGGTTCTGCAGCTCAGACCGGACTATACCCAGGCGCACGGCTACATGGGATCGCTACTTTTGGCAAAAGGGGCGCTCGATCAGGCTGCGGTTCATTTGTCACAGGCGCTGCACCTTGACCCGAACTATGTCGACGCTCACTACAACATGGGTCAGTTGATGCTTCGCCGTAAGAATCTCGATGAAGCAGTCCGGTATTTGTCGCAGGCAGCCCAACTCAAGCCTGATGACGCCCAGGTCCACTACAAACTTGCCCTGGCGCTGGCCCAGCAGAAACAGCCGGGTCGGGCCGTTGTGCACTACGCTAAAGCCGTATCTCTTGAGCCTCAGGTAGATACATCGCCTCTGCTGAATCACCTGTTGGCAACTCACTATGCCGGGGCTCGCCAGTTCCATGAAGCGGCTTCGCATGAAGAAAAGGCACTAAAGCTCGCTCGCGCCGCCGGCTATGAAAAGCTTGCACTGGAATTCGAAAAAAGACTCAAAGTCTACAAAGGGCTTAGCAATTCTTCAGAGTAGAGTGATAAGGGTTTAAATGGATCATATGAATAAATTCCTATTTCGAGCAATAAGATTCGAATATGTTGTAGAATTATACAGCAAAGGTATTTTTTTGAAACTAAAACCGGCAGGCAGACAGGCTAAGAATTCAATTCAGCCTCGTACCCAAGCGTGGGCAGAAACTCTGGTGCAGATTGCTTAGATCAAGTCAATCAGAATCTAACAGTTGTGTCTGTGAGCAGAATGGATTATTTTGCTTTTTCATAAAAAATGATGTTATGACTAAGTAGTTTTGAATATGGAATGTCTATTCGGATTATAAATACATACGCGGTTGTGTTTCTTTGTTTGGTGTCACTGTCATTATTGTCATGCGGATCACACGTAGCCGGCACTAATGTCATACCTCTTTCGCGTGCTCATGCGCACAATGATTACGGGCACGACCGGCCTTTGTATGATGCGCTCGATCATGGTTTCAACAGCGTCGAGGCGGATGTTTTGCTTGTCGATGACGATCTTTACGTAGCTCATAATGCCCGGGAGGTAACACCTGACAAGACTCTGCGTTTGCTGTATCTCGAACCGTTGAAAAAACGCTTAATGAAAAATGGCGGGCGCGTTTACCCAAAAGGGCCGCAGTTCACGCTGCTCATCGATATCAAAACCGGTGCCGTTGAAACCTACAAGGCTCTCGATAGAATCCTGGCTGAGTATCGAGACATCTTTACATCCTTTGGGCCGGACGGCCGAAGCGACAAAGCCGTCCTTGCAATCATCACGGGCAATCGTCCCCGTGAGTTCATGGAATCGCAAAAACTCCGCTACGCCGGTTGCGACGGCAGACTTACGGACCTGAAATCCGAATCTTCCGCGGATTTAGTCCCGATGATAAGTGACAACTGGAAAAAATACTTCAAGTGGAACGGGACAGGCGAAATACCCGCGGGAGAGCGTGAAAGGCTAAGAGAAATAGTGCAAAAGGCTCACGAAAAGGGCAGGCTTGTGAGATTCTGGTCGACACCGGACAATCCTTCATCGGCCAGAGAGGCATTCTGGAGCGAGATTCTGTCGGCCGGCGTCGATTTGATCAATACAGATGACCTCGAAGGCCTCCGGCAATTTCTTCTGGCGAACCGGAGTTGGTAGGCAAATCCGGCTTTTCTTGCCAATTTGCCTTAATAAAGTAATTCCCCTGGATAATTCGGAGATTTTTCTTGACCAAAAGGTAGTTTCTCTGGTATAAATAGAATCAGCATCTATGGATATTTAGTTTTGCAGCAGCCGGGATTTTAATAGTCTATTTCAGTACTCATTTTTCAATTAGCAGTTCGTATCAGGCTTTTGAAGGAAGGAGGCAATTGCATTTTCGACTGTCGATTCTTGATTGTCGGTTTTCAATCGGCAAACATTTTTATGTTAACTTTTTATAGGAGGATTATTATGTGTAAAAAATTGATTTGTCTGGTTTTTTCTATTCTTATACTGGGCCTTACGGGTAGTGTATACGCCGATCTGGTGGGGCACTGGATGCTCGACGACGGTTCCGGTACCACGGTTTCCGATTCGAGCGGCAACGGCAACCACGGGACCATCGACGGCAATCCCACATGGATCACCGGTGTCAGCGGTGGTGCCCTGGAGTTCCATGGTCTGGGCGCAGCCGGTGGCGGCGGGGACTACATCGATTGCGGTAATGACGCCAGTCTGGATATCACCGGTCCGACCTCCATAGCCCTCTGGATAAGACCTGACGCGGATGACCCGGAGGGACAGGGCATGGAAACGGCGCCTATGGCCAAGGCGATGAGCGGGATGAGTCCCGATTGGAGCTATCAGGTTCGATACGGCTGGGGCGGTCCTGAGCCCTACATGGCGTTCACATTCAATACGTCGCCCAGGGCATGGGCCTTCGTCGGCAAAAATCTGGAGCGTAACGAGTGGTGCCATATCGCATGCTCGTATGACGGCACGACGCTGACATGCTATCTCGATGGAGAGCAGACCGATTCGACACCAATGGGCCCAATTACCAGCAGCCAGACCCCTGTCCTCATCGGTTCGGACGGGTGGGGCAGTGACTGGATTGGCGCAATTGACGATGTCAGGATTTATGACCATGCCTTGTCGGAGGCCGAGATTCTCGGCACGATGGTAGGTGAAGTATGGCCGTATGCCTATGGCCCCAACCCGGAAGACGGTGCCCTACATACCGGCACGTGGGTAACTCTTGGCTGGAAGCCGGGAGGCCTTGCCGTCTCACATGATATTTACATGGGTGAGAGCTTCGATGATGTTAACGAAGCCACGCGGGATTCAGACTTGTTCCGGATTAACACGGACTTGTTATTTTTAATTGCCGGTTTTCCCACATATCCGTATCCGGACGGCCTTGTTAATGGCACGACTTACTACTGGCGAGTCGATGAGGTAAACGAGGCCGACCCGAACAGTCCGTGGAAAGGCGATGTCTGGAGCTTTTTGGTTCCTCCGAAGACCGCCTATTACCCCGATCCCGTTAATGGCGCCGAATTTGTGCCTGAAAATGCAACACTTACCTGGACGCCGGGCTTCGGCGCGAAACTGCACACCGTGTACTTCGGCGAAGATTTTGACACTGTTAATGAAGCTACGGGTGGAGCGTCCAAAGGAGTTGCAAACTACACTCCCAGCCAGCTCAAATTGGCCAAAACTTACTACTGGCGGGTGGATGAGTTTGATGGCGCCGCTACGTATAAAGGCGAAGTCTGGAGTTTCACTACCGAGGGCGCCGTAACCGGCCCGAATCCGGCTGATGGTGCAGTGGATGTAAAGCCGACTCAGATTCTTACATGGGATGCCGGAGCGGTTGCCGCTTCACACGATGTGTATTTCGGTAAAGATGCAGATGCCGTGGCTAATGCCACGACAGCCTCACCCGAGTATAAGGGGGCAAAGGCTCTCGGTGAAGAGAGCTACGATCCCGGTAAACTTACGTTGACTACTACTTACTACTGGCGGATCGATGAAGTCAACAGCGTCAACCCCGAGAGCCCATGGGCAGGCAACGTCTGGAGCTTCACGACGGGCGATTTCTTTGTCATCGACGACTTCGAGGACTACGATGCGGGTGAGAACCAGATATGGTACGCCTGGCACGATGGTCTTGGTTATGGGGCGCCCGGCACCGCGGATTACTTTGCCGGCAACGGAACCGGCGCTGCGGTCGGCGACGAAAACACCGCTTCTTATACCGAGGAGACTATCATCAACGGTGGCCTTCAATCGATGCCGCTTACATACGACAACAACAAGCAGGGCTACTCGAAGTATTCTCAGGTGGAGCATACATTGGCAGTCCAGCGGGATTGGACCGAGGAAGGCGTCACGGAATTGTCGCTATGGTTCAGAGGCTACCCGGGAGCCGTCGGCAGCTTCGCGGAAGGCCCGGTTGGCACTTACACAATGACGGCATCCGGTACGGATATCTGGACGATTAACGGCGTGGAAGCCGACGAGTTCCACTTTGCTTACAAGATGTTGACAGGCCCCGGCTCGATTGTCGCAAAAGTCGTGAGCGTCGAAAACACAAACGCCTGGACCAAGGCCGGCGTGATGATTCGAGAAACGCTTGATTCTGACTCGGCACATGCTTTTGCTTGTGTTACACCGGCTAACGGGGTCGCCTCGCAGTATCGTCCAAGTACGGGTGGCACGAGTGGCAACTATAACCAGACTGACCTTACCGCTCCGTACTGGGTGAAACTGGAGCGTAGTATCTCCGGCCTCTTTACGGTTTCACACTCAGCGAACGGCTCAAACTGGCAGCCTGTAACAGGCGCTGTTGCGGAGAGTATACCAATGGGCTCGAACGTCTATATCGGTTTGGCGTTGACCAGCCATGATGCCGCTTTAACTTGTCAGGCCGTATTCAGCAACGTCACGACTACCGGTAATGTCACCGGACAGTGGGCGAACCAGGACATCGGCATACTCAGTAACGATGCCGAGCCGCTTTATGTTGCTTTGTCAAATAGTGCCGGCACACCCGCGGTGGTAATTCATGATGATCCGGCTGCGGCACAGATCGACACCTGGACCGAATGGGTTATCCCGCTGTCGGCTTTCGCCGATCAGGGCATAGTGCTGACCAACGTCGACAGAATAGCGATCGGCCTGGGAACCCGGGGCAACATGACAGCACCCGGCGGTGCGGGCAAGATGTTCTTTGATGACATCCGGCTGAATAGACCGACAGATGCTGCAGAGTAAATACCGTTTTGTATGGAATAACAGCAGGATTTGTATTATTTCGGGGCTTATACCAGTTTATAAGGTATAAGCCCCGGTTTTTTTATGATAACAGCGGATGTCCTGTTTGATTATACGGCACTTGGGTGACTAAGAGAAACAGCGGCCTGCCGGCCGGATTCTAATCGGCATTTCGGCAATCTCCTGATTCCGGCCTTTATTCCGCAGCGACTTGTTCTATCGTTACATTCCAGTTGACAGCTTTTTGCCCAAAAACAGTCGAAAGGCAATTTTTTAGAGAAAAAAACAAAAAAATTTGCGACAAAAGCCTCCCAGGTACGTCTTATCTAAATAGATGATAAGCCTGCTGTAACTACAGGAATAGAAGAATACAGAGAAAAATGTCTTGCAAAGTCGCTTACTTATATGTTAAAGTTATATGTAGCCATATTATGGAGGCAGGCTCTAAGATTTTTACGATGTTCTGCGATTTGTTATAAGCTGCACATGCTATATGCTGTGGCGGTATGCTTAACTTCGCTTAAAACTGTTTTTTAACCTTGTCATACGTTTCGGAAAGGGCGAATAATGAGAAATACAATCTTACTGAGTCTTGCTTTGCTATCGGTTGTAGCGATACAATCAAGGGCGGAAACCCGTTTGGTCCCCGGCGTCTACGCAACCATTCAGCAGGCAATCCAGGAATGTAATGACGGGGATGTGGTCGTTGTCGAGCCCGGCACGTATTTTGAGACCATCAATTTCCTCGGCAGGAATATTACCGTTACCGGCACCGATCCCGAAGATCCCGACATTGTAGCAGCTACTGTCATCAATGGTGGTCGCAAGGGCAGCGTAGTGACCTTCGAAAGCGGTGAAACTTCCGAGGCCGTACTGACAGGTTTGACCATCACCGGCGGATATGGAACAGCCGTTTCTGAAGTAGGAAGCAACATTTATTGGGGAGCGGGTATCTTTTGTTTCGGTACTTCGCCGACCATTAAAGGTAATATAATTACTGACAATATCGGTGCGCTCGAAATTATTGGAAATAATCAGGCGCAGTGGAAATTGTGCTATGGAGCAGCAATCGGTTGTTTAGAATCCAGTGCGATAATCACTAACAATATAATCAAGAACAATTCCGGATACGCCGGCGCTATTTTTATGTTGGGTGACGACAAGATTTGCAATAACCTGATATACGACAATTCTGCGGTTGTTGGTGGTGGTGTTATCCTGTTCGGAGGACGCCTGATCAACAATACAATTGTAGGCAACGATACCAACGCGAGCGCTCAGGCCGGGTCTGGGCCGGGAGGTAATGTTTACATAGTATTCGATAACCAGTTTCCTCAGCGCCTGATACTTAATAATATAATCTGCAATGCACCGTCAGGAGGGGGAATATCCGGGGAGGGCGATATAGATGAGTCTCTGATGTCATTTAATAATGTTTGGGGCAACTCGCCCGGCAACTACATGGAATTGTCGGTACAGACGGGCACTAATGGAAATATCTCGGAGGACCCGCTGTTCGTCGATGCGCAGGCTAAAGATTTTCACCTGCAATTGGACTCTCCGTGCATAGATGCCGGCGATCCGGATTATGTCCCCTATCCGTGGCAGCTTGACATCGACGGCGATAATGCTGCGATGGGTGAACAGATCGATATCGGCGCGGATGAGTACCTCGGCTACATGAAGCCCGTTGCCGATGCCGGCCCCGACATACACGTAGCGGGGCTTGATTTGGTTACTCTCGACGCAAGCGGCAGTTTTCAATACGATCCAAATAATGAGCTGATATATGAGTGGGACCAGCAATTCGGCCCGGCAGTGGAGCTTGACGATCCAGAGAGTATGAATCCGTCGTTCATTCCGGAAGTCGAAGGTGAATATCGATTTGAGCTTGTGGTCTGGGATGGCACGCATTTGAGCCGGCCTGATGAAGTAATGGTTCTTGTGGGTAACAAAGAGCCTGTCGCTGATGCCGGCCTCGATAGAGTTTCACCCGTACCCAGCCAGGTTCATCTAAATGGCACCGGTTCCCACGATCCAGATGTCATTGATGAGCTTATATATACCTGGAAACAATTAGAGGGTCCACAGATTGATCTTCAGAATGCGGATACTGCCAGACCCTTCTTCGATTGCAACGAGCAGGGATCGTATGCATTCGAGCTGGTTGTCACCGATGGCTTTGTTGACAGCGGGCCCAGCGTCGTCCGGGTGACGACCGTTGCCGTGACAATGAACCAGGATCATATAGATGCCGGCTATGTAACTGACGATTACTTTCACTATGCGGATGTCTCGGGTAATAAGGTCGTTTACAGTGTCGGTCCGGACGTTAACTACACCTGGAACATCAGGAGCAAAGACCTCGGAACGGGCGAAATCGATGAGGCGTTTCTTGACGGCGGACTCGATACTCAGCCGAAAGTCGATGGCGATATCGTCGTGTGGGCCGGTGGCCCGGGCATGCCGGATTTCCTTGGGCCTGAATGCATCAGTATCTTCCTGAGGAATACCGCTACGGCAGCGCAGAAGATCTTAAGGCAGCACAGTAACTCGGCATCGTACAGCCATCCGGCGGTCTCGGGCAATAAGGTTGTCTGGCTGGAGCATCTCAATATAAACAAGTACAACGAAAACAACTACCATAACATGTCGTACAGTATCTGCGGAGCCGACGTCACCGACCTGGACAATCCAGTCTATTTCACTGTCGCCGAAAATGCCGGCAGACGAGATCCTTATGCCTACGAGGCATACATGGAAGACTTTGACGATGTCGTGGATATATCCGAGGATATTGTCGTCTGGGAAGCCGAAGGTGACATTTTCGGGGCCGATATCTCGAATATCGACGACATCAGGGTCTTTACCATTTGCAGCGATTCCGCCCGCCAGTATGATCCTTCCATTTCCGGCAATCTGGTCGTCTGGACGGATGAGCGGGACGATGGGGGTGACATATACGGTGCCGACATCTCCGATACGGAAAATATCCGGGAGCTGGCAATTATCAAGTCCCCCGGCAGTCAGCTTCAGCCGGACGTTGACGGTTGCCTGATTGCTTATGTCGATGGCGTCAATGCCGGCGGCCAAATCAGAGTCTGCTGCCTGACCAAACAAAAAGGCGTTATGGATATAGAACTGCTGCAACCCTTCTATGGAGTCGGCCCGGCGATAGATGCCGGTACACTCGTCTGGCAAGCAGGCACTTTCGGCCAGATCGGTGCAATCTCGCTGGAGTTTGGATATGCCGCCGAAGAAGGGCCCGTTGAAAATCTGACCACCGGTGAACACTACGATTACATCCAGCATGCCATTGTCAGAGGCCAGGCCGGCGACAAAATAGTAGTCCCTGAGGGAACCTATAAAGAGGACATCGACTTAATCGGCAGAAATCTGACACTCAGCTCGACAAATCCCGACGACCCCGACGTCGTAGCGGCAACGATTATCGACGGCGGCAACAGGGCGGTAACCTTCGCCAATGGTGAAACTGCAGACTGCATTCTGAGCGGCTTTACAATCACAGGCGGCAGCAGGGGTATATACTGCACAAATAATGTGTCCCCCAAAATTGACAAATGCACAGTTACGAATAATACCGGTTCCGGCATAGAATTGTACAGCGGCGGCAATCCGATACTTAGCAATTGCACCATTATCGCTAACGGCGGTTCCGGCATTGAAATGCGCCCGCGAAGGGCCGGTCGGTTCACATATTATAACAGCCCCCAAATGAGCAATTGCATCGTCGCCGCTAACGGCGGGCACGGCCTTCTCCGGGGAGTTCCCACGGTAACGAACTGCACGATCGCCGGGAACCTCAAGAGCGGCATTAAGGATTCCATGCCGACGGTTACAAACTCCATTGTTTATTTCAATGGCGACGCTCAGATAGATAACATTATCGGCACGGTTACATACAGCAACGTTCAGGGCTCTTTCCAGGGCGCCGGCAATATCGACGCCGATCCGCTCTTTGCGGACCCCGCTAACGACGACTATCATCTCAAATCGCAGGCAGGCAGATGGCACCCCGGCAGCGAAACATGGATTTCGGATGACCTGACCAGTGATTGTATCGATGCAGGCGATCCGGGCAGTGCAATAGGATTGGAGCCCAATCCGAACGGCTCAGTCATAAACATGGGCGCCTACGGCGGAACAACCCAGGCCAGCAAGTCGCCATAAGGTTGACAGTCTATATTATAACCAGCCAAAGAAGCAGTTTTGAGTCGACTATAGATCATTTTCATTTTCGATTTCCCACTGTAGTCTCGGATAATCACCTTCGGGCATCATCCAGACATAGCTGAAGTCCCAGCCGACAAAGCTCTCCTGCATCTTTATCTGTTCGTCGGATAACAGGGTGCCAATACTATTATTCCGTCCAAGAAAATAGCATGAGACTATGACGCTTCCGGAAAATTCTTCGCCAACGAGCCCGCCCATCAGCGGATACGTATTAAGAGCAGCGCTTTTGCGACTGACATCGCCAGCGGCATAACAATTGATTAGGGGGCCACGGGTGATTCCCGTTAGTCCACCGAGCCAGCGGACACTAGAGCCGGCGCGGACAGATCCGAGAGCATAGGAATTAGCGATGTGACCGTTGTTGTCCGCGACCAAACCACCCATTAATCCAGAGTCATCTCCTACCAGAATCGTCACATCGGCATAACACGTCTCGAGAATTCCGTCATTTTCACCTACGAGACCGCCAACGCCCCAGCATGCATTATCACAATCCATCGAACCTGTTACGCCACAATTAACGATACTGCCCTCGTTTTCTGCTGCAATAGTAGCAACAGGCCCACTTAAAGCCCCACACGAAACCTGAACATTTTCGATGATCAGCCGACTCACAGAGCCCTCGGGATCGATATATCCGAAGAGTCCCAGGTACTTTTGTCTCGATATGCCGGAACCAAGCGTCAGATTCGAGATGTGATAGTATGCACCATCGAAGCTACCGCTGAAACCTGTGCCGGGACAAACGCCAATGCGATCAAACTGTACGCCATCACACTCCAAATCGGCTGTTAGCACAAAGTGTTTGTCCCAGAGAACATTGGCAGTTCCTATGAGCTTAAGTTGTTCAACTGTCTCGATCCGGTACGGATCTTCCGGCGTTCCGTCACCGGCAAGCCAGTCAATGGTTGGTACAGGAATCGGCTCACCCAGTATCCCTTCCCATACCAGACGAGGGTAATCATTGCCGTTGTCGATTACCCAGTTCGGATTCTCAGCCCAGCCGTTTAGACTGTAGATTTCTATGTCCATCATCTGTTCGGTCGTTAGACCCTGGCAGATATCGCTCATTATTACCATGCCGTCACGTTTCTCCCAGAGGCAGTTCACAAGGCTACCACCGTAATTATACCCCACAAAAGCGCTAACGTTCCAATCATCGCTCTTATTTAATACATCTCCGTTAACGTAGGACGTTGTGATGAGCCCCTTATTCTCACCGACTAAGCTCCCGGTGCTCGGGCCACCAGAAACTTTACACGTGGCATAGCAATCCGTGATCAGGCCTTCGTTCTCGCCCGTGAGCCCACCGACACGCTTGTAGCCTGCTACTGTGCCCGTGACAGTACATCTGGAAATCGTGCCTTTGTTGAAGGCCGCCAGCACTGCGACGTGCTCTGAGGAATCCGGTCCTGAGATGTTTGCATCGATCACGCCAAGGTCTTCCACTGTTGCCTGCGCCGAAATCGTTCCAAACATACCTATATCACCGCCACCAGTAACGCTGAGATTTCGAATAGTATGACCACTGCCGTCAAAGTGGCCATATAAAAGCGGCATAACAGCCGTAGTCCAATTAATTGAACCCAGATCCAGATCGACAACTAAGCGATAGCAAGCGTCAGGATTGCGTGCTGCAAACCCAAGCTGCGCAGCCGCATCGATAAGATAGGGATCGTCGACAGTGCCAGTTCCAGCTAAGACTGGGGATTCATATCTATCGAACAGACTTAAAACCGGATACTCGCCATCATCGGGCATTCGCCAGTAATCAATTATTCCATCTTCGAGTTTGCCGACGAAATCCCATTCTGCAAAACTTGCTTGCTGTCTCATCTGTGCATCCGTCAGCGCTCTACCGATCCCATTATTTGGGCCGCCCCCATCTGCCGGAGAAAGGAAATAGCTACCAATAACCTTCTCTCTGTGGTATCTCGGCCCGCCTACCAGACCTCCCGAATCGACTGTTTCATCCCCTGCGACAATCCCACCGGTCGCATAACAATTCACTATGTTCGACCAGTTTTCTCCGACTAAACCCCCAATATTATTACATTGCCCACCCACGTTCAGTGAGCTGGTTGCATAGCTATTAAATACAGTTGTTTCCTGATTGAATCCTATGAGTCCCCCTATACGTTCAGATTTGTCTCCGCACGTTATTGTCACATCAGCCGAACATGCGGTTATTATACCATGGTTATAATTTCTTCCTATTGCTCCACCAATGCGCCTGCTTTCATCGCCGCACGTGATGGAACCGTTTGCTCGGGATGCAAAAACCGAACCACCGTTGTTGTCCGCCGCCAGTAAACCAACGATATCCAAACTCTGGTCAATGCTAATGGAGCAAGTTGAATCGCAGTTAATAATCAGGCCTACATTCTCCCCCACAAGGCCGCCGCAGTCACTACCGGTTAGCGTCGCTTGCACGCGGCAGTCTTTCACTATACCACGGTTACCGGCCACAAGGGCCCCCGAATACTTTCTATCACGGCCTTCCGCAACCGTGATGTTCTTGAGAATAAGATGTTTGATAATGGCCTCATTTGCTGTATAACCGAACAAACCCATGCCCGAGTATTGTGGCCCATTAGGATAAGTCATATTCAGGTTGGAGATAACATGGTCGTTTCCGTCTAAGACACCCTCGAATTCAGTTCCAGGGCGGAAGCCGATAGGACGCCATTCGACGCCTTCCAGATCAATGTCTGCTACCAATAGAAATCGTTTGTCAAAGAGTACGCTGGAAATTGCAATTTGACTAAGTTGCTCGGCCGTCGTTATTAGATAGGGATCATCAGATGTCCCGGCACCTTCAAGCCAGTCCACCACAGGCTCGGGAACAGGTGTGCCAATTGTGCTTTCCCATGTCAGTCGCGGATAGTCTTTACCGTCATCGATAATCCAATTGGAATTGCCAGCCCAGCCGTTGAGAGCGTAGATGTTGGCGTTCTTCATTTCGTCCGTCCTCAATCCCATACCACCTGCGCTGCGCAGTCGACTTGTTGTGTCCATGTCCCAGAAACAGTTGATAATCGTACCTTCACGGTTAGTCCATTCGTCTCCGATCAAACCTCCGGCACTGCGATCGAATTCGGCTGTGATTAGGCCAGTAGCATAGCAAAAGCGCAAGGTTCCCTCGTCGTTGGTGCCGACTAATCCGCCAACTTCACTTGCCCCCTCAACAGATATCGTCGCGTAGCAATTTTTTATCGTTCCGTTTTCATTCCTTCCGACGAGACCACCGACGCTGTGGTAACCAATAATCAAACCAGCTCCTGCATAAGACTTGTGAATCTCACCACTATTGATTCCCACAAGAGCTCCGGCTCCAAAAGTGTTCTGCCCCCCGATAATGTTTCCTGTTACCGAGCAGTCACTAATGGTTCCTTCGTTCTCAACAGCTAAAGCACCTATCGGCCCCACATGCCATTGTCTCCCTAAAATGCCGGTTTCAATCTGTACGTTCTCAAGCTGAGCACGACTAACAATGCCTTCCTGACCAATCTTGCCGAATAGTCCGAGATCGGCTCGAAAAAATCCGAAATCAGACGGAAAATCCGGTTCTATTGTTAAATACCGGATCACAAAACCATTGCCTTCAAAAGACCCGGTGAATGGGGTGCCTTGAAAGCCATCTTCATCATTGTTTGCGTCCGCCGCTATCAGTGCGGTCTTGTACGTGCGTCCAGCCAGATTGACATCGTCGACTAAGACGAAATGCTTGTCCCAAAGGCCGGGATGATCGGCCAGGGATTCGAGCTGACCCGCACTGGATATCTGGTAAGGTTCTTCTGGACTGCCTTGGCCGGGA
>CAZTDF010000095.1:0-1433 GCA_964612465.1 uncultured Pirellulales bacterium | reverse complement strand
GTCCTGCCAATCGTAGGCACCGGAACTTAGTACTATGTAAACGATTGTACCAGCCACTGCGTACTCGGCAGGCTTGTTCCAAATGACATGATCCGCTGGGACGGTTCTGTCATAGTCGTGCTTTACTGTGCCTACTATGAAACCTGCATTTGTCAGTGCAATCTCAGCCTCATTAAAGGTTAGTCCCGCTACTGTCGGCACAGCGACCAGACCGGTAATATCTGTTTGCCAAATCAGAACCGGCGGGCTATTCGGCGGCATAAACCAGTGATCTTCAAGTCCATCCCGACTACTCCCAAAAAAGTCCCAGCCGACAAAACTTGCCGGTTGGGTCATCTGTGAGAGTGTAAGAGCGGTACCATCCCCGTTGTCCGGGCCGCCGCCGTCCTCAGCCTTTAAAAAATAACACGAATACACTTCTTCAGGGCCAATCGAGAATCCAATCAATCCGCCCACACTCTCGACACCACTAACCGAACCGTTCGCATAACACCATCCAATAGATGTCCAAAATGAATCACCGACCAGTCCACCAACATCATGGTCGCCGTCAACAGACCCGGTGGTATAACAATACGTAATAGTATCATGAAGCCCATGACCTACCAATCCCCCGACGCCCTGATTTCCGGACGCCGATCCGGTGGCATAGCATTGTAAGAGAGAAGTGTTGCTTGACTCCCCAAGCAATCCTCCAACTTTCCAGTCACCTGTAACCGATCCGGTAGTGTAGCAATGAGATATTTGACCTTCTCTTGAATTACCTACCAAACCACCAACATTCCAGTCGCCCGTCACGTCACAAATACTGTAGCAACCTGTGACAGAGCCCCGGTTTTCTCCCACCAGCCCGCCTACATCGCTGTGACCGCTAACCTTTCCAGCAGCATAGCAATCCCGAATCGAACCATTATTCGTCCCGGCCAAAGAACCAGCGTTAGATCCCGAAATACTTACGCCGAGAAGTCCGAGATCGTGAACCTGCCCATTGGAGCCGACCTCACCAATCAGACCCGAACTGGAATTACCATCTATAGTCAGATTCAGGATTCTATGACCGTTGCCGTCGAATACTCCTTCAAACGGAGTTGAGGAGGATTGGCCTATTACGGGCCCATCAAAGACTTGCCCGTCCGAGTTATTGGGATCCATGTCAATATCCGCCACCAGGATAAAGCTCTTTTCCAGCAGATCGCGATCCGAACCTATGGCGATTAGCTGTTCTGCCGTGGCGATTTGATACGGGTCATTCAGATCGCCCGTGCCGCCGGCAAATTCTATAGATAAAGCTACGGACTGTAATGATAGACATACTATTAGTATTATTCCGCTTTTTTTAGTTATCTCGCACATTTTGATTCTCCTTTCATTTTTTCAATCAAGACCGGAATACAGGCCGGCAATGACAAGTCCCGCTAATATCACCGCTATTA
>CAZTDF010000094.1:6855-16576 GCA_964612465.1 uncultured Pirellulales bacterium | reverse complement strand
ATGAGCGCCTATACCGGCCGGGCACTGAAATGGGACTGGGCGATGAATGCTTCGAAACTGGACCTGACGCCGCCCAAATATGAGTTCGGCGATTTACCCGTAGCGCCGGTTCCGGTGCCGGGCAAGACGCCGCTCGTTTAACGAACATAGGTCAATAACCGTTTATTGAAAGGATAAGCAATGAAAAACAAAGCGATGAAAACAACGCCGGACTTGTCTCGCAGGGACTTCATGAAGGCTTCGGCGGCACTGGGAGCGATGAGCCTGGGTGTAAGTACAAATAAAATCTTTGCCGCAGGTTCCGGAAAGGTTCGCATCGGCCTGATTGGCTGCGGCGGGCGAGGCACGCATGATGCAACAAAGTGTCTGAATTCTTCGGAGAATGTCGAACTCGTGGCGATGGGCGACACCTTCAGAGATCGGCTGGAAAGCTGCCGGAAGAGGCTCAAGCAAAACCTGGGCGAGAAAGTCAAAGTGACGGATGACGCCTGCTTTTCGGGCTTCAATGCCTACAAAAATGTGCTGGCCTGCGATGTGGACATGGTCATCCTGACGACGACACCGCACTGGCGTCCCATGCAGCTTAAGGCAGCCATCGAAGCCGGCAAGCATGTCTTTATGGAAAAGCCCGTAGCGGTGGACCCGGTCGGTGTACGCTCGGTGATCGCGTCCTCGGAACTGGCGGACAAAAAAGGTTTAACAATTGTAGCCGGCACGCAAATGCGGCGGATATCACATTTAGTAGAAGGCATTAAGAGTATCCATGACGGTGCCATAGGCGAGCTTGTGGGCGGTCAGTGTGTAAGGCTCGGCGGCGGCATGTTGACCTGGGGACCGAAGCAGCGCCAGCCGGATTGGTCGGATATGGAATGGCAGATCCGACGGTGGCTGTTTATCACCTGGCTCTCCGGCGACTTTATAGTCGAGATGCACGTGCACAACCTGGACGTAATGAACTGGGCTTTCAATGCGCATCCGGTGCAGTGTATCGGCATGGGCGGCAGGCAGGTGCGAACCGCTCCCGAGTACGGCAACTGTTACGACCATTTTGCCGTCGAGTATGAGTATCCCAACGGCGTGCGTGTAGAGTATATGGGCAGCCAGATCGACGGCGTCACGAATCGTAACGACCAGAGATTTGTAGGCACGAAGGGCCGGGCATATACGGACTTTGGCAGGGTTGTACTTGAAGGTCCCAACAAAGCCGAATACGCATGGGATCGTATTGATCCATGCATAACGCAACACGCGGACCAGATTGCCGCTATTCGTGAAGGTAAACGGCTGAATGAAGGTAAGCGCATTGCTGAAAGCACGCTGACGGCAATCATGGGCCGGATGAGTGCTTATACCGGCCGGGCGCTGAAGTGGGACTGGGCGATGAACGCTTCGAAGCTGGATCTTTCGCCGCCAAAGTACGAGTTCGGCGATTTGGAGACCAGACCAGTAGCGATTCCCGGCCAGACAAAACTGATCTGAAACAACTATCGTGTTTGTTGTTCATTGTTGAAACGAAAATGTTTTATAACAAAGAAGGGAGAATCCAATGAAACGCTACATGTCGGTAATCGCGGTGCTGGCCGTGACAGTAGCTCTGCTTGCTGCGGCAACAGGTGCTTCGGAAGGGCTGAACAAACCGATCGTGCCGAAAGACAAGATGATGCTGTGGAACGGCAAAGACTTTGTCGGCTGGAAGCTCTTTACACACGAACCGGACCATGACGTCATGAAGACATGGTCTGTTAAGAATGGCCTGGTTCGCTGCGAGGGAAAACCTGCTGGTTATATGCGTACCGAGAAAGACTATGCCGATTACCTGATACACGTCGAGTGGCGCTGGCCTGAAAAAGGCGGCAACAACGGCGTCCTCGTACACATGAGCGGCGAGGACAAAGTGTGGCCGAAGAGCCTCGAATGCCAGCTTTATTCGGGCAACGCCGGCGATTTCTGGGTCATTGGCGGACTCGAAACCGCCGAGCACGCCAACGGAGGCACACGGGTCAAAGGACGCAGGACCTTAAAGCTCAAAGACAGCACCGAAAAACCGCCTGGCCAGTGGAACGCATACGATATCATCTGTAAGGACGACTGGGTCGTCGTTCTGGTAAACGGCGTCCTGCAGAATGTGGCAACCAAATGCTCGGCAAGCTCCGGTAAAATCTGCCTCCAGAGCGAAGGAACTCCGATAGAATATCGCAACATTTATATCGAACCGCTAAAGTAGATTGCCGGCCGGGTGGCCGAAGCTGTCAGAAAATGCTTGACGACGGCCCCGGCAGATGATATACTCGGTATTATCAAGTAGCATGAATTGTCCACTCGTTCTTGAAGAAGGAGGGCAGAATATGTGCAGTTTAAATGATACTCTCGGCCCGTCCGGGTCTTGCAAACCGAACGGTAAGGGAAAAATGCCGTACTTCGTATTGTTCGCTCTTTGCTTTTTTTGCTTACCGGCTCAGGCTCAATATGGCGGCGGTACCGGAACTCAGAGCGATCCGTATCTGATTCGCACCGCCGAGCAGATGAACGCCATTGGAGCCGCTTCGGGTGATTGGAATAAGCACTTCCAGCTAAGGGCTGATATCGACCTGGGCGAGTATACCGGGACCGCGTACAACATTATCGGGACCGATGCGGAGAACTCGTTCCACGGCATTTTCGACGGCAACGACCATACGATTTCGAATCTCAACCTGAGAACGACACGCCAGTGGTACACGGGATTGTTCGGATGCGTGAGCGGGCAAATCAAGAATCTGGGATTGATCGGTCCCAACGTCTTTGCCCAGGGAGGCAAGGTCGGTTCGCTTGTCGGTGATATAAATCAGGGCTCGGTCACGAGCTGCTACGTCGAGGGGGTCGATATTTCAGGCGACCGCTATATCGGCGGATTAGTGGGCTCGACTTCCGGCAGGATGCTATACTGCTATTCCACCGGCACTGTCTCCGGCAATAATTATGTCGGCGGATTGGTCGGATATGTCACCGACGCGACGGTGAACTCATCCTATTCCAAAGCCAACGTCACAGGCAATCTGGAAGTCGGCGGCCTCGCGGGTATGACAACTGATGAAGATGCCGTGCTCAGCAATTCCTATGCCGCCGGCAGTGTCAACGGAGGTACCTACGCGGGCGGACTGGTCGGACAAATAGAGCGAGGCAGAGCCTACAAGTGCTATTCATCCGGCGACGTCTCGGGCAATCTGCACGTCGGCGGCTTCACGGGATATGTACGGGTCCTGGGCGGCGCTACGCACTGCTTCTGGGATACCCAGACGAGCGGCTGGTCAACCAGCCCCGGAGGAACGGGCAAGACAACCATCGAAATGCAGACAATCAGTACTTTTACAGATGCCGGCTGGGACTTCGGGGATATCTGGACGATCTGTGATGCGATGAATTATCCCGTGCTGCTGTGGCAGATTCCTGCTGCTGATTTTCGCTGTCCCGACGGCGTCGATTTCATCGATTTTGCCTTCTTCGCCTCACATTGGCTGGATGATAGGTGCAACGCTGCTAATTATTTTTGTGAGGGCACAGATTTCGATCACTCCGGCTCAGTCGGTTTCACCGACCTCAAAATCCTCGCCGACAACTGGCTCAGGGGGATCCAGTAAAGACAGGTTTTATGTGCCGTTCGTAAATATTTTCCGCTACGTTCTGCGCGATGATGTCCTCGTGTCTGTCCAGCGCATTCGTGAAGCGCGTCCCCATCTCCGCGGCAATCTTGTACGCGACGTGCAGAAGCTGACGGAAGTTGGGATTGTACTGCTCGCACGATTGGTCGTGCCTCAGCGCCGAGGCGAAACTCTGCCCGTCCCATTTTTCCACCTGCTCTGCAGTGGGCAGCTCTGCCGTGTCGATATCGATGACGGTAGCATAAGGCCCGCAAAGCTCGCCGAACCGGTGCAGCGCTTTGGCATAGACTTCTTTTGCGATTGACAAGCCGTCCGGCGGCGCCATGGCCAGGCCGATCAGCTCTTCCAGCCATGTTGTGCCGGCAGTCTTGACGTGCAGCCCGGCATCGAATTTCTTCAGAGCCCCGGCGATGGGCCCGTATATCGAGAACTTATCGCTGCCCGAGTGAATGCTGAGCTTGAGATTCTCGGGCAGGCCGAATTCTCTTATCGCGAAGTTAACTACCGCCAGGTCCTCTTCGAACTCCTTCGCGAAGGCGGTGACGTCACCGACGTAGTCCACGCCCTTATTGAACCGGCCGGTGAATTTCGGCGCAATCGTCTGGGCGGGAATCCCTTCGTCGGCGATTGCCGCTAAGATAAAAAGCATTTCGACCGGCGTCTGCGGCTGGTCTGTCTCGTCCATCGAAACTTCAGTAATAAAGCTGCCGGCGTCTTTGACTTCTGCGATATGGCGATAGATCCCGCCTGCCTGCCTGACCGCCAGCAGGAACTTACCGGCAATCGCTCTGGTTTGTTCCTCGGTGACGGCAAGATTCCGCTCGATACCTTCGACGGCAAGCGAGCCGATGTACCTGCTGTATTT
Source organism: uncultured Pirellulales bacterium (assembly GCA_964612465.1). Taxonomy (GTDB): domain Bacteria; phylum Planctomycetota; class Phycisphaerae; order Sedimentisphaerales; family Anaerobacaceae; genus JAFGPJ01. Next base: position 12,073 of record CAZTDF010000094.1, on the reverse strand, counting down.
CTTAACGAAAGCATCGACGTCGGCTTTGTCCGCCGGCTGGGCGATAAAATCGGCAACGTCGAGCGTGAAAAAATCGCTCGATTCGATGAACTGGTCGACATTGCCCGGCCCAATGTGATCGGCATCAACGAAATACGGCCCGTCCCACTGCAGGGCCTTAACCGCATCGAGAGCCTCCTGACGCGTATCCGCCGGCGTTGTCCCGATGATCGTATGTTCCCTGTGCGACTTGTTCCAGACCGGCGTAATGCTGAGGCCCTGCTCTTTAGCCTTCATTATAGCGGATAGCTGGGCCTTTCCCTGGTGACAGAACCTGTCGCCGATTCCAAAAGAATACTTTTCCAAAATCATAAATCCGTTCTCCGTTATTCAATCAATGTTCAAACATTTTATTTTGCTTATCACGAATAAAGACCTTTTTAACATCGGTAAGGCGAATCATCTCACCGGCGTCAAGCGAAAGCGGCACATCCAGGCAGTCGATCAGCGCATCTTCGACGTCTTCAAGGACAACGGCGTGACGCTTATCGGGACTGGCCAATTGAAGTTGCACATTGAACAGCTTCAGGCCCTTTACGTGACGGCAGTATAATCCGTACGCCGGCAGTCTGCCAAACATGGAATATTCCGGGTAGTCCGCCGGCTTCTCGGGAATCTCGCGAACAGCGTCGGCCTTCGAACCGCTGCCTTCGAAGGACAGTCTCACGTTGCTCAGTGTGAGATTTTCTATCTTCGCTTCGGGCAGGCCGGAGATTGCACAGCCCGTCGGATTGGCGCCGGACGCCTCGATATTGCTGATAGTGACGTTCCGCAGGACGCCGATAGCAGGCTTTTCCATATCTTTCTTGAACATACGAGCGCGGTTGCCCAGCCGGACAAAGATAGGCGCGCCGACCTTGTTCATCGTGATGTTAGAGACGATCACACGATCCATCGTGCCGCCGTCTACGATTTCCAGTGCGATCCCCGCTAATCGCGTGTCATAAATCGAACAGCCGGTAATGACAATATTCTCGAAGCCGCCGTTAGATTCGGTGCCCATCTTCAGGGCGTTACATCGGCTGCTAAGAACGCAGTTGCTCACCACCACGTCCCGGCAGACCCGCGCCGAGGTGCTCTTGAGCACGATGGCGTCGTCACCGGAATTAATATTACAGTCTGAAATGACGACCCGCCGGCAGGAGTCGATATCTATACCGTCGTTGTTATGATTGACGAGACTCCTGACCGTGATTCCCGTGACGCGCACGTCGTCGCAGGCCAGGAAGTGCTGCACCCACATCGGCGAATCCTTGATGGTCACGTCCCTGACGGTGACATTTCTGCACTGGATGAATCGAATCATATAAGGACGCACTTTGTAAGGCCCTTCGAAGGATGCCCCCTGGCCGTCAATCGTACCTTCGCCCGTGATGGCGATGCGCTCGAGGTTCTCGCCGTATATCAGGCTCTTGTCCGTGTAGTTGTCCGTGTAGGACCGGAAGGCCTGGACCGTGGGCGGATAGTCTTTGAGGTCCGTACTGCCCAACAGCGTGCAGCCGGCGGCGAGTCTGAGAGTTACGCCGGTCTTGAAATAAATCGTGCCGGAAAGAAAAGTCCCCGGCGGCAAATAAACCGTTCCCCCTCCGGACTGTGAGCATGCGTCGATGGCCTTTTGAATGGACGTCGTGCAAAGCGTTTTGCCGTCGGGTTTGGCGCCGTAATCGCGAACGTCGTACATTTCCTCTGCTGCGATAACCGGACCCGCTGCCAGAATACATACGGCCCACACCGAAATCCACACCCTTATTCGCCCCAAAGTTTTTACCTTTCACAAAGAGATTCTCTGTCCGAACTTTGTGCCCGATCGTATTATAGATGTTTCTTCAGCCAGCTCAGCGTTTCCTTCCACATCTCGGGCGTATATTCGTGCCCAATGCCCTTGTACATCAGGCCGCGGAAATTCTCAGCTTTTCCGTAGAGTTTGTAAAGATATTCCTGGAACGCGTTAATGAGCCGTACGCCGTCCGCCGGCGAGCCGCCGTCCTTGTCGCCGGTCAGTGTCAGAAGCGATCGCGGAGCGATCAGGCCGACGACCGACTCGGCGTCAATCTTTTCGGCCAGCATGTTCGGTACGTAATAGTAGATGCCGTGCTGCCTGACCTGGCCGTGCGCGATAAGGTTCTGATACCGCGTCAGGCACGACACGCAAACCGCCGCCTTGATCCGCTCATCGAGTGCCGCGGCCCACCATGTCCGCGTCGAGCCCATGCTCATCCCCATTGCGGCGATACGCTTAGGGTCAACTTCCGGACGTGACACCAGATAATTCAACGCCAGCAGGTCGTCACGAACCATCATCCCCCACAGTGTCCGTCCCTGCCAGAGAAACATCTTGAACAGTGACTCCTCCGTCCGACCGCCTTCTTCCTTTTTTCCCGCCGGACCCTGGAACCGCCGCTCACCGAAAGCGTAAGCGTCGATGCAAAGAACAACGTAGCCTTCCCGCGCCAGTGCCTCGCCGGTGGCAAAATCTAACATCTTAAATACTTTACTGATTACCTCTTCCTTGCCCTGCTTGTACTCGCCGCCATGATAGTGATTATAAAGAATCGCCGGCCCCCGCCCCTTGTGCTTGGCGGGGATCAGAATGTACCCGTACACCGTGTCACCAACGCCGTTATCGAAAGTGAAACGCTCCAGGTCGTAACCGTCTTTCGACAGTTTATCCTGGATAGTCACCTTCGGCGTAAGCAGTTCCGGCAAGTCGCCGAGCAGCCGTCGCAGCTTCCTGTGAAGCTCGGCCCTGCGTTTCTCCCATGACTGCACCGACTTCGGCAGCGGCGTCTGGAAAGACGTAAAGCCGCCATTCAAAACCGCCGGCGGTAAATCCTTTGACAAACCTGACCAAATAGAAGCTAACATAACAGACACCACAACATAATTCATGATTATTTATCCCGACTAACGTTTACGGCAGACACGCCTGCCCACAGATTTCATATATGCAGTCATAAGCCTCGGCCTGCTCTTCCGGGCTCTGGCAGTAAGTCACCACAATCAGTTTCATCCCTGGTCTCCACAGCTTTCGGACGCTCCCGGCGATAATTTCAGGGCCGCCGACAATTCGGGCGTTGACGACGATGCCGGTATTCGCGAAGGCCTCGGCAAAGAGCTCCGGCGGATTAGGCGTTGGGTCCGTGGCCCCTGAAAACGCGCCATCGATCATCCGCAGCCCGGCGATCTTTTTCACCATCTCTACCTTATCCGACCAGTTGCCGCAAGAGTGAAATCCCGGGCCTCCAAAAGGCTCTCCCGCATATTCGACAGCCGGAGCGGCAAATTCGAGATATTGCCGTCCCGAAATCATCAGCGCGTTATCGTCGCTCATCCCCAGCCCCTCGAAACACCGGCACGAACTATATCCATGCCCGGGCCGGACCAGCGCATCGCCGATGCGCTTGATCTGCTCGTGTGTGAATTCCACCAGTAGCCCGGCGAGGCGATTCAGCAGCGTCTTGACGGCTTGCGGATCATCCAGCATCTCGATAAAAAAGCTGCTCATCTCCACGATATTGCAGGCGATGTTCAAAGGCGACTGTGTGTCGGTCAGTGACATGGGGACACGGCCGCCGGTCTTGTCGAGAAAATAGTCGATCATTTCGAGCGTATGTCTGCCGATGTGAGTCTGCGATACCGGCACAGGGCTGTAGCCCAGCGTATCTTTGACCGAGCCGAACTTTGGGCGTATGGCGGGAGCTTGCTTTTCTTTCCATATATAATCGGCGCCGAAGGCGCTGGCCACGGTGCCGATGCCGTACCAGGGCACGAGAAAGTTGGGTACGTCGGCCTTGAATTCCATGCTCTTTTTTAATCCCCCGAGTTGCCATTCAAGGGATGCTTTCATGTCCTTACAACCCCAGTTGAAAACCTCGGCAGTACGCATCCGCCGCCAGACCAATACGCCGGACTCCGCTTTCCAGAAGGCCCTGCATCGCTCTAATAGCGACGCTTCGTAATCCGCGTATGCTTCGAAGTCAAACGCCTCCGGCGAGAAAGGCTCGGCCGGCGTCGCCTGAACATCGGCACTCATCTGATCAAAACTCTCTTTCGTCACCTCGGGACCCCTTGCCCGCTTCAGCGTTTTGTGCAGCTTGTTCTATCGTGTCGTTTATGTATGAACTCTTATTGCAGAATTTTAGCTATTACAGTTATATTTATCTTCAAGTCCTTAGTCATATGACTAAGTGCCCGGACGGATTATCTTGCTTATCGGTTTTTGCTTTTGTTATACGTGTGGATGACATTAAATAATTGCATGATCAGCTCGGCCTTATTCTGTACGCCGGCGCGTTTGTACATATGACCGAAGTGTGCCTTCACTGTGTTGTAGCGTATCTTCAGCCGTTGGGCAATCCTGTCACTATCCAGACCGTCAAACAGCAGCTTGAGTATCTGCATTTGCCGCTCGGTGAATCTGTAGCTCTTCTGCACATGATTCCACTTTGCCTTGCTGATCAACATGACAACATTATGATTGTATTGTTTACATTTGTCACGTTTATTTACTGAAGATTTCGTGAATCGAGCTTCACACCTTTAGCCCGTTTCTTGCTTTTATCCATCCTATGCTCCGGTCGTACACAGGACTATCCGTACCGTCTGAGAACAGAACTCCCATACAAGACAGCACACATTGTGCCAATTGTTATCGATCCTGAATCGCCGCGGAAGCCTTCCGCCGGGGCACACAACTTCCATGATCAGCGTCCTTCCGGACCCGGTCCAGAGACTGTTGATTGGTTATTCACTTCGTAAGGCTTTCTATATTGTCGGAACGTGCTGCTTCATTGAGATATATCGGAGCCAACGCTACCCACACGGTCGTTCGGTGTAGTCATCCGACTACGCGCCCAATACGTCAATCTGACGATTTTTCTGATGTGAGGGCCTGCTATAGACGGCAGAATGATATCTTTTTTTGAAATCGTTCGAGGGCAACGATACTTTGTTGGCGCTCGACGTAGTCATCCGACTACGCGCCTAACATATCAATCTACCCGATTTTCATTGTTATCTGTTGATATGGCGTTCAGCACGCAGCAGAGTTAGCAATGGGTATTTATGAAAATGTTCGAGGGCAACGATACGTTTGCTGGCGTTCGGCGTTGTCATCCGACTACGCGCCTAATATATCACTCTGACCAGTTTTCTGTTGTTAGGGCCTGCTATGCAAAGC
>CAZTDF010000094.1:0-6755 GCA_964612465.1 uncultured Pirellulales bacterium | reverse complement strand
AACAGAAAGATATCTTTTTTTGGGAAATCGTTCGAGAGCAACGATACGCTTGCTGTTGTTCGGCGTAGTCATATGACTACACGCCTAATACGTCGATCCGTCCAGTTTTTTGTTGTTGGGATCTGCTATTCACTGCAGAATGATATTACGTTTTTTAATATCGTTCGAGGGTAACAATATGCTTGCTGTTGTTCGTCGTAGTCATCCGACTACGCGCCTAACATATCAATCTACCCGATTTTCATTGTTATCTGTTGATATGGCGTTCAGCACGCAGCAGAGTTAGCAATGGGTATTTATGAAAATGTTCGAGGGCAACGATACGTTTGCTGGCGTTCGGCGTAGTCAGATGACTACGCGCCTAATACGCCGATCTGTCTGATTTTCTGTTGCTGGGATCTGCTATTCACTGCAGAATAATATTACGTTTTTCTTAATATTGTTCGAGAACAACGATATGCTTGCTGCCGTTCGACGTAGTCATCTGACTACGTGACTAATATCTCAAATGGATTGTTTATCGTTGTCATTGTTGATCCGGTTGAAGGCGAACGAATCGTAGAAACGCTGATTGAGGCTAACCTCATTTTGGTCGACTGTCACTGTGCATTTGCCGTGCTAGCCCGTAAATATCCACTGAAGCTCGCTGTCGGTGCCAAACTTATCCAGTACAATTGTCCGCTCGAAGAGGGCCGGGAGGAACTCGCCAAAGAAGAATCGCAAGTCCCTGCCTCGTCCCCACGCGTGAAATTCGCCCTTGCCGGTACCAAGCTCAAAAGCCGTATCCCTGACATCGGCCGGAGGTTGCCATTGAAGCTGTACTTCGTTAGCGCAAACCGAATCCGTCGGTGCCACAACGAACAACAAAGCACATAAGCAAAATAGCAACAGATTTACACGTCTGTCTGCCTGCATTTCACTTATACTCGCCCTTTTGTGTGGATATACATAGTCTCATCAACGAACTATGAGCTGGCAATCAGATAGACTGTGACAACAATTATTACGACGAACGCCCAGCCGATCAGAAATCCGACTACCGATGTGCGCGATGGTATCATGAATTCGAGATTGGTGTTCGGGAAGATATTTCGCTTCTCTGGGACGACGGCATCGTCCGGCAGTGTGCAGGCTGCAGCGGGCTGCTCGCCCGGGTTGATCGGGGTCCGGATCAGTGCATAGTAATTATCGAGTTTCTCCTTCGCCACAGGTTTGGTTAACAGGCTGACCACGATGCCGCTGATCAATCCGGCCGACAGATACAGAATCATCTGCCACGGCAGATAAAGCTGGCCGTTCCACAGCATAAAGTCCGGCAGGCACTGAGCGCAACCGGCGTTGAAATCCCAGAGAACGTACTGGCCGAATGAGATTTTGCTCGTGAACAGCATTACTGCAAAACTGACCAGGGTCGTTGCCCACGCACCGGCCACAGTCGTCCGTCGCCAGAACAAACCCATCCAGAAGGCAAGGCCCATCATTGCCGAGACCTTCCAGAATATTTCCAGTCCCGCCACGACGCCGGGCAGCCAGAAAGCAAACACCACACCGCCGGAGACGACAACAACAGAAGCGATCCGGCCCACGGTGACATAGTGGCTCTGCGGCCTGTCTGGAGATAAGGGCCTGTAAATATTCTCGGTGAAAAGTGCCGAAGAAGCTATCATGAACGCATCGCACGAGCTCATAACCGACGCCAGAAGAGCAGCCAAAAAGATTCCGAGTATCCCCGGCAGGATTTTCGGCAGGAAGTCACCCGCCACCGCCCCGAAGACCTTGTCCGGCTCGACTTCCACGCCCCTGCTGCCGAAATAGACGATTGCGGCAAGACCTGTCAGACACCATGGGATCGTACAGAGACGCTTGATAAGGTTTCCAAACATCCATCCGAATCTTCCTTCCATCTCTGTCTTGCCCGCGGCGCAGTTGCTCATGGTGTGGGGTTGCGTCACGATACCGACCAGCGCGTTAAAAGCAATCACGGCAATATAGAAAAAGCCGATTTCCGCCGGGGCGACCAGAGTCAGCTTCTGGGGGTCGGTGATAGCCTCACGAATCCCGTCCATCCATCCGACGGCATTCATGATAAGCGGCAGCAGCAGGAACGAGAAAATGATTGTCAGGATACCCTGGATAAAATCTGTAATAATCGCCGCGGCAAGTCCCCCGGCCACGCCGTATATCACAAAAACGATAGTCATCACTGTAATCGCTGCGTTCGCCGAAAGCAGTCCCTGCGTGCTGGCCGAAATCACCTCGCTCGAACCTCGCAGCATCAGACCGATATTTACCGAAAGATTCATCATCCCGATAAGCGCATACAGCACTGCGACGCTTCTGTCGTACCGCGCCTCAAATACGTCACCGGTTGTTATCGCACGAAACCGCCTCATCACGGGAGCGATCAGCCAGTAAAACGGCGTACAGGGAAGCCAAAGCCACTGGTACCAGATCCCCGAGAGCCCGCTCGAAAAACTTTTCGATGCCACTCCCACAGCCTGGTCCGAATGTGTCCCCGCCCCGAATCCGAACATCACCATCATAGCCTTGCCGAATCGCCGGGGCATGAAAAAGTCATGGCTCTGTTTGATTTTTCTCGCGCTCCAGAAGCCAATGGCAGCCATGCCGAGCAAATACAACACAAGCACAAAAATATCCGCAACATGCAATCCAAACACAGCATTCATCCTTTATAATTAATCGGTTTTGTAGAATGTCATTAGAAGAGGACAATTGAAAATTGTCAACCGAAGATTGAAAAAAACCCCGCAGCGCATCCGTTCGCTACGGGGCAATGAAAAAGCAATACCGTATTCTCGATACTCGATATTCGAATTAACCCAATTGCTAATCAGAAACATCGAGCTCCACTCATTTTTCTTCACTTTCCATCAGACGGTTCGAACTGGACCCGCCCATGTCTCATTACCATTTTCAACTTTTTTTCTCCAGGCTGTTGGGCCTCGCCTGATCCCGTTGCGCTCACACCGACCTTCTGTGGTATTCTTACCTCCACCCCAAGCCGGCCCAGTTCACCAGCCACTTCCGGCTGTTTGGGATCGAGCTGGAAACTGCGAACTAAATATTCCTTTGCCCGGTCTTTATCGTTTTTGCCCAAATAATAATAGCCTACCTGCTTATTTATTAAGGCTGAACTCGGCTCTAAATTGAGTGCCTGTTGAAAACAAGCTAATGCGTACTCATCAAGCTGTTGTTTCTGGAAAGCCATTGCAAGTCGAAGTGACTGAATGTCTGAATTGCCGGCCTGGTTCACATAGGTTTCTGCGGTGATTTTGGATTTAGCCGTATCACCGCTGTCCAGGAATAACTTCACCATCGCCACTTGAGCATCCGCATTAGAAGGATCGAAACTCAAAGCTATATTGTAATGATACTCCGCCTTCGACCAAAGCCCTTCGGCATGATATATCTGGGCCAACTCATAATGCGCCACCGGGTTCTCAAACCTGCTCTCCAGTGACTGTTGTAAATGAGCCTTTCTTGCTTCTGCCGGCAACTTTCGTACCCTATCAGCTTCAGCGGCCTTCATCTCTTGACTCTCGCATCCGACGAGGACAAGCAATAATACACAACACAAAAGCATGATAAAAGTAAAAGGAAAAACCCGGCTTGAGCTAATGTCAAAACCTCCTGTTTTTATTTGTCTGCTCTCGACTTTTCCTGCCATTCTGGCCTCCACTTGAGAAAATTATGGTTCGCCTCTTTGCGAATTTCCACCTCTGGCCATTGAAACGAACCCATTTTGATACACAGCGAAAATCTTTGCAAGAAAAAACTTCAACAAATCAAATAAAATGTAATTTTTTTCTCGGCACACGATACTCATCCTACAACTAAGAGTCGATAAGTGAGAATTATTGTAATAAAATAGTCTGGAGCAGCGACTTATATATCGACGGCCCGTCATTGGCAGACTTGAAAGAAGCTTTGCCTGCCACGTTAAATTCGATGAGAGGCCCGGCTGATAAAAGAAAGTTTCCGATGGAGCTTGCAAGTGGTTGACTGGCAGGTAATTATCAAAAAACACGGACCGGTTGTTTGGCAGACCGCGTACCGGTTGCTTGGCAACCACGCAGATGCTGCCGACTGTTTCCAGGAAACTTTTGTTTCGGCACTGGAGTTTTGCCGGCGTCAGCGCGTGCGGAATTTTTCGGCACTGTTGGCCCGGCTGGCAACCGCCCGGGCGATCGACCAGCTCCGCCGGCGATTTCGCCGGTCGCGCTCTGAGACGGACCCTGCCGACTGGACTGCTTTTCAAAGTGCGAATCCATGTCCGGCTCAGCGGGCGCAACAGAAAGAATTAACAGATTGGTTGCGAGAATCGCTAAGTAAACTGCCGCCGCAGGAAGCACAGGCCTTTTGCCTGCGATTTCTAAACGATATGAGTTATCGACAAATCGCCAACGAGCTTGACATAAAGACTAATGCCGCCGGTGTACTGCTGCATCGGGCCAGAGCTAAATTACGCGAGTCATTCGAGTTATCTGTGAAAGAGTGTAAGTGAGGTTGTATTATGGAAGAAAATGAAAATACTTTAGAAAAAGCGGTAGAAGCTCTTAAGAATGAGCAGATTCCACCGGGCCCGCCTCAGGAAGTAACCGAATCGACCATCACAAAGCTGACTGAGGCTACCGGGCAATCGGACATCATAAGGCCCGATAATCGAATCCGGATTATAGAAGGGCTTAAATCTTCAAAAAGCCTCGCAAAAATCGCCGCTGCTGCGGTGCTGCTTATTGCTGCCGGTTACGCCACAGGCCGGCTCTCAGGGCCTCAACCGCCGGATATGGCACAGATTCGGGCTGCTCTGGAACCGAAGATTCGTCAGAACCTGCTCGACGAAACCAGGCAATATGTGCAATTGGGCCTGGCGAACGGTTATATCCGAATCAGAGATGAGCTGTCTCAGCAATACCGTCAGGAACTGAGCCGGGTTGCCCTACAGTCCGTAGCTGCTTCCAACGCCGTGACTAATGAAATGCTCATAGAACTCATCGAGTCTTTCAACGAAGCGCAAAGCCAGGATAGACAACGGATTGCGGCGGCCCTCGAACAAATAGAATCGAATAGGCTGCACGACAGAACCCAACTCGGTAATGCCCTGGCAACTTTAGCCCTGCAAACAGAAGATGAGCTGATACGCACCAAACAGGATATGGCACACTTTTTGTCATATACTCAACCCGGCCAATCGAACCGGGATGAAATTCGAAATTCTGACAATCCAAATGAAAGGACAGAAAAATGAAGACACTTACCCACACAATTACTGCATTAGTAGCGTTAAGTTTGTTGGCGGCGGGTGTTGCATCGGCCAATAATACACCCCCCACACCTGTGCTTCCCACGACACCTTCGCCGGCGCCTGCTCCAATACAAACGTCTGTGGCAACCGTGAACGTGAATGACAATATGTATAATCTGACCAGGAGCATCTCTTCTTTAGGATCGCGGACCAGCAGCACCGGAACGGTTCTTGTCATTCCATCCGAGCAGACCAGCACGGAAGACCTTCTAACAATAAACGAAGATATGAGCGTTATGTCCCGCATCTTCGCGAAAAACATTGAGCAGGCCCGTATCTCAACAGCACGCAACAGCATATTCGTATCGAGAAATGATCCATTCTCGATGCTCATGGGAACAGGCAGGGGTGGTATACAAAGCATGTACCTGCAGGGCTTTGGGGCACTGTTTCTGATGAATGTTGATTTTCCGCTCTCACCTCCACCTGACATGCAGGATGATGAAAAGGAGACCCAAACAGCAGAACAGGGCGATCCGGTATGGCGGCAGATGAGACAGGAGATGTATGAGCCGGAAAAAGTCGAGAGAAGACGCAGAACCGACCGCCCGGAAGAAAAATATGACGCAGAGAAGGTAGAGAACCTCAAAACAACCCTGATACAAGCGCTAAAACATGCCGCCAATATCCGAAGTTTGAAACCGGGCGAATCGGTGATTCTGACTATCACCGGAAGCGGCCAAGCTACAGGTACAACAATTACAGCGGTAACGCATTCCGGAGAAAACCAAATAATCGTATCAGAACGAGCTGGTGATGGAAATACGAGAACCAGGTTAGTGCAGGGTACTTCATTAGACGACATAGGATTATCCTCACCTACGATTCTTGTTATTCGCACGAAAAAGTCGGATATCGATGAATTCGCAAAGGGCGATCTCAATTTTGACCGGTTCCGCCAACGCGTACAGCTTCTCACCTATCCTTTGCTGGGTGGTTCAGCCGGACATGGAGATCCTTACGGTCTCTATATGGGGCCGAGGTCTACCGGCTCCAGCAGCAGACGGTAGAGAAGTTTTCATATATTTGTTAGCCGAAGCAAGCGGCACAGCACAAACCAGGGCCGGACTGATTGAGTTCGGCCTCTTTTTTTTCTGCCCACAGCCCCTTTGTGACGGATTGGCTTTGAATTGGCTTTGTTTTTTCGCCGCTCCAGCCCATCAAAATCTCCATAACTCCTTATTAATATTGATTTAACGTCATTTTTCCCATTTTGACATTGGCTTTGTTTTTTCAACTTGGGTTTTCAACCCCCAGAAAATCTGGGGGCTAAATAATATTGGCTTTGAATTGGGTTTGTTTTCACCAAGTGTCCAATCCACTTTATTTTACATATCCTCTTATTATAATTGACTTTACGTTCATTTGACTCCATCGCAAATTGGGTTTGTTTTTTCAACTTAAGCTCAATTTTTCGTCGTTTTCTACT
>CAZTDF010000093.1:0-17173 GCA_964612465.1 uncultured Pirellulales bacterium | reverse complement strand
AAATGGCATCGATCAGCATTGAAGGAAAACCGCCAGCGTTGCTTCGATGATTTTATTGCCGTTGCCGAAGACCTTATCAAAAACAAGGTCACATCGCCGAGACATTTGGGTATCATGGGGGGTTCCAACGGCGGATTACTGGTTGGTGCCGTATTCACTCAAAGACCGGAACTGTTCAATGCCGTTGTCTGCCAAGTCCCGTTGTTGGATATGAAGCGCTATAACAAGCTGCTGGCTGGTGCCAGTTGGATGGCTGAATACGGAAACCCGGATATCCCCGAGGAATGGGCCTATATTCAAAAGTATTCGCCATACCATAATGTGTTCCCTGATAAGAAATATCCGCAGGTCTTTTTTTACACCTCCACGAAAGACGACAGGGTACATCCGGGGCATGCACGCAAAATGGTCGCTAAAATGGAAGAAATGGGTCATAAAGTCTATTACTATGAGAACACAGAGGGCGGCCATGCAGCAGCGGTGACAAATCGGCAAAGAGCACGAAAAGAAGCCCTTACTTATACCTACCTCTGGATGCAGTTGAAATAGCAGTCGATAGTGTCACTGCGACCTTCTACTAATAAATGCCCAGGACGGCAGTAATTTCTTTTTTGTTGCCTCTCGCAGCGTTCTTTGTTGCAACCCATTTCAAGATACAGTTAAATACTTCCCAAATCTAAGGTGTGTAAAACCTTGAACCTGAAATATAAAAAGAGTCACAACATTGGAGAACTTATGAAAGTATCGAATATATTTTGCGGCTTGGTAATTACGGCCGCTCTTTTAACATCATGCTCGTTTTTCGAATCGGCAGATAAACGCGTCGCGCTATTCGACGGAAAAACCTTAGACGGCTGGACGGTCATCAAATGCGAAGCGACAGTCGATGATGGAGACATCCTGCTCGTAGCAGGAAACGGCCTGGTACAAACCGAGAAAAAATACGGCGATTTCATTTTAGATTTCGAATGGAAGGCCCTTCGGGATGACAAGTGGGACAGCGGCGTTTATTTCCGCTACGATTCGGTGCCGGAGAACCGGCCCTGGCCCGACCGCTACCAGGTAAACCTTCAAAAGGGCAGGGAGGGCAACGTTGGCAACCTTCAAGGTGCCAGCAGCGAGGGGCTTGCAAAGGCCGGTCAGTGGAATAAATTCAAGCTCACGGTGCGCGGCACAAAGGCCTCGTTGGAAATGAATGGCAAACCCGCATGGGAAGCGGACGGTCTGGAAGGTCCCGAAGAGGGATTCATCGCTCTGCAGGCCGAGGTCCCCGGGGGCGGACAATACCGGTTCCGAAATATCTACCTGACCGAACTGGATTGACACGTAAGTGCAGAAGAAAAATGTTAGCTGGCATCTGTTCTTTGCATATTATGCAATGATCTGATACCGAATGTTCTTAGCCTCTGTTTCCGATTACATAGGCTTCAAAGATTTCATCAAGATTTAAGGCTATTTCTGTCATACCGTTTGCAGACATACCCTTTAGCTGAGTCCTTTTTGCTTCGTCGCAATCTTCGATTGTTACCGAAATGTTGTCCCCGACCTTCAAGACATCCAGAATGCCCGGTAACCGGCTGAAGTCCGCCTCTGGCGCCGGCGCCAGGACAAACTTTCGGACGCTTTCTCTGAGCTGTTCCGTTTTAGACGCCTTGATAATTATGCCCTTATCAAGAATGGCGATATGATCGGCCACCGGTTCAATCTCATAAAGCAGGTGACTCGAAAAAAAGACCGTAACGTTATTGCTTTGTAACAGGTCGATGACATGTCGGAGAAAATCTTTTCTTGCTATAGGATCGAGTCCCAGCGTCGGATCATCCAGAATCACAATATCAGGTCTGTGCCCCAGCGCCAAAAGCAAAGCAAGGCTTGAATTCTGGCCTTTTGAAAGTTCCTTTACCTTTGTATTTGTCGGCAGCCTGAGTATCTCGGCAAGCTCGTCAGCGAACTTATAATCCCAGTCCGGGTAAAATCCCGCCACCCACTTGATTATACGGCTGACCTTCATCCAGCCATACATCTGCTGGTCTTCAGCCATAAAACCGATTCTTGTCCGCACCTCAAGTGTTTCCGTAACGCTGTCAAGCCCGCCTACAAGGCATCTGCCGGCTTGAGGTTTTTGCAGCCCGAGCAATGTCTTTATCGTCGTCGTTTTGCCGGTCCCGTTCCTGCCGAGAAAGCCGAATATCGAACCTTTCGGCACCTCGAGGTCCACTCCCTTGAGCACATGTTTTTTGCCGTAAGAAAAGTGCAAACCTTCGATTGTGATTGCCGACTCTGTCATTTTGAGTTCCTTTATATTTTCAACAAGAACCTTCTCGCTGTTCTGGGTGATTCAGTGTTCGAGATTCTTTATTCAGGATTTTCCAGAAGATATAAATATCTCCTATCTCTAAGACGATTCTTTCCCCATGGTTTATTCCAGCGGGCACACAATAGTATCTTACCATCCTCCAATACAGCGATGTCTTCAATGTTACAATCCATACGGACAAAGTGTCCCAGCTTTCGTATCCTGCGATCGGAACGAACATCGAAAACCATCAATTGTTCGTCTTCGTAACAATATAACTTCTGGTCTTTGACAAATATACGATCATTACGACCAGGTGTCCCGGCGATACCTTCAAGAATCGTGAACGGACGTGCCGCACTGAATCTGCAATAAACCTTCTCATTATCCCAACTGGTTACATCGAATCGGGCGACATCTCTCTGAGAAGCAGAAAAGAAGGCAATCTTACCGTCATGAATGTCAACTATCGAAGATTCGTAGATTTGAGTGCCGTAGTGAAACCTATATGTCAGGTCGATGCTGAGCCTTATTCTTTCTTCCATACTTATGTCGCCAACCGGCACGAGAGGTACTGTGAATACTTTCTGACGATACTCATTTTCCAAGTTCCGGAAGCCGTGTTTCAGCACGTTGAGCTTCTTGTCAATCAGTCTTAATTCACTTAGATCCGTCACATCAACCACAATACAACTGTCATTTACACAGACAACTAATATGTTGTCGATGAGCCTCGCCGCTATTCGACGGTAAGCTATCCCTTTCATAAAGCAGTCGGATATATCCAGTTCATCGGCTGGTGGCTGGGGATCTTTTGAAAACCTGCAACTTCTTAAGTAAACTTTTTCATAGGATGGCGATTTACCATGGTCGGGAATGTACGCCCAAATTACAAGGGAATATACATCGTCTCCGACCTTCTTATATATTCCTCCATGCCACGGATCGGGATAGATATCAGGAATATAACCTTCCCTGCCATACGAAGTCCCCCCTCCCGCTAAACAAGCCAATCCGGTGTCAGGATCGGGGACAACATTACTCAGCGAGATTTTGTTTTTGCTGACGTCAACATAGCTTCTACCTTTCAGTATTACCCTGCTTCCGAGGTAAGCCAATTCGTTCGTCCCCACAGAGCCAATCTCTTTTTCACACAATACCTTGAGATTAGCAACCTGGCTGCTGAACAGTATCATTATAATGAATACCAGCCCGGCCACTGCCCATAAAAGCCCTTTCAGATTTGTCTTCAAATACCAATCATGCTGGGTTGCATAAAGGGTGAATACAAAAGCTGCCGCCGAAGCGATAAGAATTAATGTCAGGTAGAATCCAAATGCCGCGACATCGATATCACTAATTATATCTGTGTAGCCCAGAGGCAGCATGAACGGAATCACCAGAACAAAACCGGCAAGCAGCATCCCAATAAGCCAGGCGCGTGCGGTTTTTCGTACAACTACATTGCACGCAAAGCACAAACTATATGTCATTATCGCTATCAGGATGGGCAATGGCACAAATCTGTCGAAGCCTTCGCTATCCCAGATAATACTGCATAAAATCGTGAAAACCACCGGACAGGCTATAACCAATAAAGAGGCGACCAGACCGATGAAGAATTTCAGACTGATGAGCAATTTTACATTGACTGGTTTCGACCGCCAGAAGATATAGCGTTTCTCGTTCAAATCACCCTGTACATTCGCACATGCAATAAGACCGGCAAGGAGGGGACCAAACATGACAGCCAGAGACGTCATACCACTGCCCAAATAACCATCACCCGCCCTAAGATCGACAATAGCTTCTTCTATCGGCAGAACCATTATCAGTCCCAAGCAGGCCAGAAGGTGCCATTTGAGTTGACAAATCTGCTGATGGATAATCCCGGACACTCTCATAGATACCTCCTGATGCTGACGTATCTGTAACAGGCTATGCTAAGAACCACCACAGAGACCAGGCTCTGCAAGAAAATCGTTACGACAGTCCCTTCCGCGGTAAGTTTCGTAAGAGAATACGGCACGAATGGTACAGCCCAGGTAACCTCGCATGTTGTGGCCCAGAAGAAGGCAATTCCCCAGCCGATAAAGACGCTGAACATGGCCCCCAGAGAACCTGCTTCGCTCCGGCTCTGGCAGCCGAAAGCGCAGAACCATGTGAAAAGGAAGAGTCCGGCTGTCCCACAGAGCAAATTTGTCTTTAAGAGGAACAATACTCGTGCCTCTCTGCCGTGAGCCAGCATTTCCATCAGCACCCCGCTAACCACGAATATCAGGGCAATCCCAATAGCCGAAACGAGATATTTGCTGAAGAAGATCATCCATCGCTGAACGGGTATTTTGAAAAGAAGATGTATCGTGCGGTTGGTCATTTCGCCGGAGAAGATATCCAGCGCAAAGACGACCGGGACGACAAACATCTGAACTACTGAGATCAAAACACAATTGGTGACGTCTGGTATGACTCGTATTCTGAAAAGCATGGCCGTGAACGCCACACTGGCCGCGCTGCAAAACCACAGCTTCCAGAGGTTTTCTTTCCACTCTTTCCATAAAAGCATCAGAAACATATTACTTCTCCGACAAACCAGTTTTGCGACGGCCGGCTCTTTGTGATATGATACTTTCGTATTCCTTTTGCAGCAGTTCGCCAACCTGCTCGATGGGCAGTTCCAATTGAACCGCCAGGATGGCTGCTTCGCGAAGGACATTTGAGACGGTTTTTCTTCTTTCAGCGACTGGAATAGTCTGCTTATTGGAAGAAACGTATGTGCCGTCACCTCTCTCGATTTTGAGCACGTTCTGCCGACAAAGCTCGTTGTAGACCTTGAGGATCGTATTTTGGTTAACCGCCAGCCTTGATGCTAATTCTCTTACACTCGATATTTTGTCACCTTCTTTCAAGACACCAGTGGCAACCTGATACTTTATCTGGTCGATAATTTGCCGGTATATCGGAATTGATGATGATGGTTCAATTCGTATAAAAATGGCTAAAGCTCCTTAAAAAGCACAACTGTTATATGTAACTATAACAGTATATCGGTATGAGTCAACAAAAAATTTGAATTTTTTATAATTTTTTTTCGACTGCTCTGGGCCGGAGGGAAATACGGCTCCCTTGCAACCAATCCCCACCCGGAACTGGTCATTGAAGCCGATAGTTGAGGATTTCCTGGTGCTTTTTCATCTTCAGGTTCGGCATCGCAGGATAATCCGGCGACGACCTGCTGCCGGACATCGGATATGAGCAACGAGTAACGGACGAATACAGGGCATATGTTTGCCAATCAGGCGGCCTTGCGGCCTTTTGTTACCTTCAGGCGAACGGAGATAATTCGATAGAGCACCGCCAGGACGAAAATCAATACGACCAATCCTCCGGCACGCAGGAGAAGGCCGTTCAACATGGAATCGTAACGGCGAGACTCTAATAAGTCGTCCACTTCAGCCAAAAGTGCCTTGATGTTGTTTGCCGCCTGGGAAGTCTGCTCTGCCGTATCACGATAGTCCTTGATATCAAACGACGATGCTTCTTTCTGCGAAGGCTTGTTCTTGTTGAATTCCTGTACGACTTCGCCTGTGGTTTTAGCCGCCGTCTCCCACGCCTGGACCGTTTCGTTGACATCCTTGATCACGGCACCAAACGAGCCGGTGGCCTTGTCCAGCTTTTCAAGAGTAGTGTTGACAGCGAGTGAGGTTTTCTCGGCCTGTTGGAGCGTTTGTTGAAGACCAGCCTGCCTTTTGTCAATATCTTCGACAAACTTCGTCAACTGCTCGCGAAGCTGCTCCGGCAATTTCTCAACCGATTTTTCCAGGCTGGCGCTGCTTTGAGAAACCTGCGCCAAACTGTTCAGGAAGGATTTGGTCATGTTTGCCTCTTCGAGGTCGAATAGCAGCAGTTGCAACTGCCAGCGAGTGGATTCGGGCATTTCGGCAACTATATTGGAAAAACGTTCGGCCGTATTACTGAACTGATGTATCGCCGAGGCCGTCCGATCCACTCCTTCAATAGCGCGGAAAGGTGTCATAGGAATCTTTAGCACGCTCACGAATGGATTCTGCTGGCCCTTTTGTGCCTCGGTCGCATATACGATTACATTCGAAAACGTACCTTTGATGGGATCATTATGGGCAAACTCGGTCACGTTCTTGCGGGCCGTCTCAAACACATCGTTTTTAAGAAAAATAACTCCGATACGCTGGATTTCCGCTTCCAGACGTTTGGAGCCGTTTAGTGCTATCTCATGAGCATCTCCGAAGAGCGAGATGCCTTCGCCTTCTTCGAGATACATTCTGAATCTCGTGCACAGGGCCCACGTCTCGATGAACGCCACAATCGAGTTATCATTGTCCAGCATTGCATTTATGCCCTGAACCATCCGCGCCTTCATTTGCAAAGTCGTCTTTTCCGTTCTCGTGCTGGGTACGCGCTCGTTAAGCTCGTTCGAGACCTGTCTTAGTGTTGCTTTGTAGAATTCCCGGAATTTATCAAGCTGTTCCCGCAGTTCCTGCTTTGAGATTTGCCCGGCTTTCGGAGTCATACCGCTGCCGATTGTGCGGAGTCCCTTCGAGCCGCAGCCTTCCAGCAGGAAGAGTGAAAGTACTCCCAGGATTATTGTGATTATTAAGCTGCAACGGTATGCAGTATATTTGTATGCCATTATCGTGCTCCTTCCATCACTAATTCTGCTTTATATCACATCGCATTCTAATGATAAAAGCATCTGTTCGAGTTTTTTTTCGTAAACATTATAGACTTGAAATGTTAAATATACGAGAGAAAAACTGAGGTAATTGCTTGTCGTATTATAGCACATCCAATCTATATGGTCTGTTTGGTATATCTTATATTCAGAAAAGGAAAGTTTGCTCGTAAAACTTTCTGTTCAAATGGATATTTTCAATAGTCTGACGCTGCCGGGACTAACGACCCAACAGTTCGAAAACCGACTTAATGATGTTGCGGTCTATAAGATCATATCGATCCTCGGCCGGCCGAAGTGCACTGCTAAAAGTGATGTGCAGTCGATGCTGCATCGACGAATCGAGCCTTTGCCCAAACGCCGAGAAATGGACCTGCGTTGCTTTTGTCTGTTCCACGAATGCCCGGATATTATGGGGTCGAAGCCCGCTGCCCGGCAGAATTTCGATTCTGTCGCCGGCATAAACGATCAGTTTTTTGATAAGTTCGATGCCTTCGGGCGCGGTTTTTTCCTGGCCACTGGTCAGAACACGGGTAAAACCAAGATCTACTAACTGATCGAGCGCTTTCAGTGGGTCAGGGATTACGTCGAAAGCCCGATGAAATACGGTTTGCCGGCCCCGGGCGATTTCGATGATCCGCTTACAGCGCTCTACGTCGACCGAGCCGACGGGGGTGAGTATCCCGAAGACCAGGCCGTCAACATCATGCTCGACGGCCAGTTTCGCATCGTGCTGCATTACCGCCATTTCCGCCTGCGTATAGCAAAATCCGCCTGCTCTCGGGCGAATCATTACCATTACGGGGATATTCAATCTCTTCTTTGCTTCGATGATCGAACCCAGCGATGGCGTCAAACCCCCGAGGAATATCGCAGAATTCAACTCGATACGATCAGCACCGCCTCTTTCGGCCTCAACGGCATCATCTACCGAACCACAACAGACTTCGATCAGTACTTTAGACGACATGCTGATTATCTCCCGACCAAATGCACAAACTTCGATAGGAACCGACCTACTAATCGATGAGTATCGGAACCCCGACGAGCAGCCGGCCGTTGTATATTGCGCGGGCCTAATCTTCCTCTTTTTTCTTCGCGTATTGGGCGACGATCTGCTGCTGGACGTTTGGGGGCACCAGCTCGTAATGGCTGAGCGTCATCGAGTAGCTGCCGCGGCCGCCTGTCACGCTTTTCAACTGGCTGTTGTACTGCGTGACTTCCGAGAGCGGGACCTGCGCCATGATGACGATGAAATTGCCGGGCAGCACATCCTGGCCCTGGACCCTGCCGCGTTTGGAAGCCAGGTCGCCCGTGATATCGCCAACGTTCTCTGCGGGGATGGTGACTTCTATATTGACGATCGGCTCAAGCAGGACGGCTTTTGCTTTCTGCAGCGCATCGACGAACGCACCCTTGCCCGCGGCACGAAACGCAACCTCTTTCGAGTCGACCGGGTGATGTTTGCCGTCATAGACGGAAACGGCGATGTCCTGCATCGGGAAGCCCGCGACGACGCCGTTCTGCATGATCTCGTTGACTCCCTTGAGGACTGCCGGCTCATACTGTCCGGGGATTGAGCCGCCGAAGATGTCCCAGCTATACAGCAGCGGCGGATCCGAGTTGCGCTCGGCCGGCTCGACCCGAAGGTAAACCTCGCCGAATTGTCCCGCGCCGCCGCTCTGCTTTTTATGCCGGTAGTGACCCTCGGCCTTGGCGGTAATCGTCTCGCGATAAGGAATCTTCGGCTCTTTCGTAATGATCGACAGCTTGAATTGGTTTTTCATCTTTTCGAGCGTAACCCGCAGATGCAGTTCGCCAAGGCCGCTTGCGACCAGCTCTTTAGTCTGCTGGTCATGCGTGACCTTAAAGCATGGGTCCTCTTCGCATAATTTTTCAAGAGCGGCGCTGATTTTCTGCTCGTCCCCTCTTGTGGCCGGTTCGAGCGCCAATGAATACATCGGCTCGGGCACAGCCGGCATCTCAATTCTGCCGGCAACTTTGCCGTCGTGCACAAGGTCATCGACTCTCAACTCCTCGACCTTGGCCAGGGTCACGATGTCACCGGCGACGCCCGCATCGACGGGTTCATTTTCGCCGCCCTGAGATTTCAGAATATGGCCCGGGCGAATGCCCTTCTTCTCGCTGTTGCGCAGCATGTTGGTGTCCGACTTGATCGTGCCGCTGAAGATTCGGACAGAGGAGTACTTCATATTCGATCGCGGATCGAATCCCACACGAAAAACCAGACCTACCAGCGGACCGGCGGCGTCGGGGGTCAGCTCCGTCAAGTTCTCGCCGTCCTTGAGCTGAACGGGTTTTGCCTGCAGAGGCGACGGGGTATATTTCACAATAATATCCAGAAGCTCCTTAATCCCCACATCCCGGCGGGCATTGGTGAAGATTATCGGAATGAGCGTCCCGGCTTTCAGGGCCTCCACAAAAACCGAAGCGATTTTCTCGGCCGAAATTTCCTCGCCGCCAAGGTAGCTTTCCATCAGCTCATCGTCAGCTTCGATAACGCTTTCGATCAGCTCGGTATGGGCCTCGGCAACGTTCATCAGGGGCGATTCGCCGCTCTCGTTTTCGATGCAGTCGATCACGGATGCCTTGTCCGCACCGGGAAGATTCGCACATCGGCATTGCGGACCGAAAGTTTCCTGAATATTTTTTATCAATTCCGAAAAGATCACATTCTCGGCATCCATTTTATTTATGACAATAATCCGCGGCATACCGACCTTTGCGGTCAATTCGGCCATTTTCCGGGTGTTGGTCTCAATTCCGGCCGAGGCACTAATGACCAGCACGGCCGTCTCGGCCGCCGGTATCGCTTTGATGGACGGGCCGACAAAATCCGGATAGCCCGGCGTATCTATGATATTTATCAGCTTGCCGGCATGCTTGGCATGAACCGTCGCCGATTGTATCGAATGCTGGTGCTCTTTTTCCTCGTCGTAGAAGTCGCAGGTGCTCGTCTTGTCGTCGACGCTTCCGAGCCGGTTTGTCGCCCCGGTTTTATGCAGCATCGCCTCTGCCAGAGACGTTTTTCCGCTCCCGCCGTGCCCTAAAAGAATAATATTCCGAATATCGCCGGTATTAGCCACTTTTAAGTCTCCAAAAAGCCAGTTTACAATTTCCAATAAAGCCAATGATGATACAACATTTCCGAAGCCAATGGAAAGGATTTTTTCAAAAAACTCATTCTTAGCTGTCAGCCGCAGTAAAATCCCGCCTTGTGAGGAGAAAATTGATGCTCTATAAACCTTTCGTTTTATACCGCACCATTTTGAAAGGCCCGATTCGAGCAGTTTCGCTTATGGCATCCACATTGTACCGATACGCCTGAATACATATACAGATCCCGAATTGTTCCCGCTATCATCATCGTAAGGTGCACCAATGATAACATAGCTACTATCGATAGAGACTCCCTGGCCAAAGAAATCGTTCTGATTCCCATCCGGGGCGGTCAGCTTGGCCTGCTGGGCCCAATTTTGACCTTCGCGCTTGAATATATATGCAGAGCCGGATTCCGCCCCCATGTCGGCATCAAGATGTGCCGCCACTACTGCATAGTTACCATCGATTGATACCGAGTTTCCGAAGTGATCTCCGCCAGCTCCATCGAAAGGAATCAGCCTGGCCTGCTGTATCCAATCATTACCTTGTCTTTCAAAGATATATGCCGCTCCGGCATCTTCCCCGATATCATCATTCCCGATGGCTCCAATTACGGCGTAGTTGCCTTTAAGGCAAACCGATCCCCCAAACTCATCTCCGGCTTGTCCATCTTCGGCGACAAGTTTGGACTGCTGGATCCAATTTAAACCGTCACGCCTGAATATATACGCGGAGCCGCGGTTGGTTCCATTGTCATTATCGAGAACCGAGCCCACGATGGCGTAGTTACCACTGATAGACACAGCGTAGCCGAACCAATCGTCATTTGATCCATCCGAAGCTGTCAGCTTGGCCTCCTGAACCCAGTCCGTGACATCTTGCCTGAATATATATGCCGACCCGGAGCTTGTTCCTTTGTCATCATCCCAATATGCTCCAATAATTGCATAGTTGCCGCTAATTGACACAGCACAACCGAAGCGGTCGCCTGTTCTTCCGTCCGACGGAACCAGCATGTCCCGCTGTATCCATCCCGTATTTGTACGCTGGAAAACATACGCCGCACCGGACCATGATCCGTTGTAGTCATTACGATCCGCTCCGACGATTGCATTGTCGCCGCTAATAGAGACAGCGCTGCCAAATTGATCCCCTGCTGCCGGGGATGACGCTGTTAGTTTCGTCTGCTGTACCCAATCCGTAGCGGTACGCTCGAATATATACGCTGAGCCGCGATCGTCATTATCACGAAGGGCTCCGGCTATTGCGTATTTGCCGCTAATCGAGACCCTTCTACCAAGCCAGTCGCTAGGATCACCATCGTCAGCGATCAACTTTACGGGATAAACAATATCGTCATCCTCGACTTCTTCAGTTACTTCAATTTTAATGTCATCTACGAACCAGTCGTCGTATTTCTGGGTATCATGTGAAGTCCCATTATTCCAAAACCGGAGCTGAAATCCTGCGTGAAGCGCATCAGGAGGCAGCTCAATAATAACTTGCTCATAATAGTCCATGTCGGGACCATTACCGGGCTGGTAATCCAGCTCCACCCAACTAAGGCCGTCATAGTATTCTATTACCAGATCTTCTCCTTGTTCCGGAGAATTACCGGCTCCCGTCCGCTGGAAGTAATAAGTTAACGCCGCACTTGAATAGGACGAAAGGTCTATCACTATCGATTCGATTGAGTCACCGCCTGTCGGATGGCCGTTTAATCGTAGAGAATAATCAGGAGAAGGCTCGCCGATACCCATATCGTCAACAATGACACCATCAACCACTGACCATTTTTCAAGATCGACCTTTAGTGATTTGAATGAATCTTCAAATAATATCGGAGAGACTTCATCAATGGAGAAATAGTCGTCGCTTTCATCAAAAAGGGCAGGATTTGATGCGGATGCTATCTTTATCAAATAATCAGAATCTATGGTTTGATCCAATGGAATCGACCAGCCGTAGGATCCATTATTGGGAGTAGAGCTGATTATCTTCAAATTTAACACTCCGCCTTTGTACAAATCAATCCTGACATCAGGGCCGACGTCGCCAAACGAATCCCAGGTGATATTGTGTGATGTCCCCCGCTGCCAGCTCTCGCCGCCATTCGGAGATGTGACGGTGATACTCGCCTGTCCGGCGATGGAAAAATCATTATTACTATAATCATAATACGAGGAATTTGTCGTCGATGTAATCTTGATTCTATAATCGGAACCGATTGCCTGATTCGATGGAATAGACCAGACGTATGAACCATCATTGGAAGTGGAACTGGTTATCTTCAGATTCATCACGCCGCCTTTGAACAATTCAATTTTAACACCAGAGCCGACGTCGCCGAACGAATTCCAGATGATATTGTGTGATGTCCCGCGCTGCCAGCTCTCGCTGCCATTCGGAGATTCGACAACAATCGAAGGAGGAGGAGGCGGTCCGCCGTTAGATGCAGCAAAGTTCTGATTCGTCTGATCCGATTCAACGTTCGGGTAGAATCTCGAGGTAGGATCGAACGTATATCCGTCCTTAAAGGGTTCGACAGTCCCCGCGAAGCCATCCGGCACAAGTAAATTGTAATATCCAGAAAAATTTGTAAAATCCAACCCCAAATATCCGGTAAAGTCGCCTGTACCGACGGCCGTAACCATCACACCTGAAAAGCCGGAACCTCCATAAGTTACGTAACCGGATATTTCATGCCAGTCGAGAGGCTGGGCCTGCGAAGAGATCGAGACCGTCATAATCACGGCCGTTATAAGAAACAGCATCTTTATGTTAATCCGTCCTTTTGAGATCTCAATTCCGGCTGGGACCTGTGATATTTTCTTTGACATGATCAGCTCCTCTCAAAACGCAGGCGAAAGGCAAAATGCCCTCGCCTATGCATATCCAATATTCCCGTTGAGCATTGCACGAAATATAATTCTAATACAATATCATATTTCTACGAAAATCGCAAGAATTTCTACATTATTACTCCCTACGGAATGATAGGAATACCCCCTACGGTGCAGGGGGCTAACTTTTACTTTTGTCTTCGTGTTTCTGGACGTATTTGATTTTCGTTTCTAATTCATGCTGATGATAACAAAATCTTTTTATCAAAACCTTCTGTCCATACTTTGTCTTCAAATCCATATTTTCTTAACGCAATTGTCGCCGCCTTTTTGAATCGTCCTACGGAATATCCACAAGTTACGCCAATACTGCCGACGACAATGTGCACATGGTTACTGTATATTGTTATCGCGTATACTTTATGCCCGATTTCTGCCGCTTCTTTAAGGATTGCGTTCTTGACCATTTCGCGAAGAAGTTTTGGGATTTTGATTTTCTCGTATTTGAGTGATTCTTCGTTGTATTTTTCTAATACCGGATTTGCTTTGACGGTGATTCCATCTTTGACATAACCTTTTTTATTCCCTTGCAACCATGTACCATAGGTAGTCCACGTCGCCATAAATCCAATCATTCTCGCCATATTGATGCATTTTATATATTGACCCCTTGCATTACAAGGGGCTAACGTTATTTTTTAAGTGATTTTTATCCATTTTAGCCCGCACCACTGGTGCGGGTTGAATTTCAAGAAAATTTCCAAACCGGATTTTGATTTGTTAACCAAAAAGTGCTATTCTTAAGTCTATGAGAGGTCAGCACTCCAACAGAGATATTTTAGTAAACCGCAAATTGGCTGAAAAAGGCGAAAATAGAAAGGCCGGTGAATAAGGGATTAAATACGCCAAATAATTTCCTTCAACGATTATATAACAACAGATCCATCGACTTAAGTGAAAGCAAAATTGAATTAATCGCCGCCCCGGCGGCTGGACGATAAAGTAAAATGAGAATACAAAACAAAGGAGACAGAATACAGAAGGCAGAAGACGATATTTTTCGAGAAGAGCAAAGGTTTAGCTTATGGCTGTGCTGGCTGGTTTATCTTTCCATGGGCCTGTCGGTGGTGATTAGCGTTTTTGCATTAAGAAAAGAGTTTTCCGGGCAAAGCTCGCCGGAGACATGGGAGATTTTTCTGGCCGTAATTTTCGGGATCGGTGTGCCGATAGCTGTCACGGCCCTTTTTTTACTTTTGAAGCTGGAAACCGAGGTCCGCCCGGACGGTTTGTATGTACGTTATGTTCCTTTCCACATCCATTCCAAGCGATTTGGGCCGGAAGATTTGAGCGAATATTACGCCCGGCAGTATAAACCTATACGGGAATATGGCGGCTGGGGGATTAGATGCAGCTTGAGAAATGGTAAGGCGTATAACGTAAGCGGCAATAAAAGCGTGCAGCTTGTATTGAGCAGCGGCAAAAAACTGCTTATAGGCTCGCAAAAGGCCGATGAGCTTGCAGCCGCGATTCGATCGATTTTGGAAAACTCTGAAGCTTAGAACGCAGAACACCTAACTAAGATAGTTTAACCCGCACCCTTGCGGTGCCAGTTTGAATCACGCCATCCGCAGTCCTCGGGATTCCTTACGGAGTACGCAGTCCGCACCACGCTACAGGAAATTGCTATTTTTAAGGATTGACATGCGTGTGAAATTATCATATATAAAGCGTTTTTGAGTCAACTTTAATGTTAGTAGGAGAACTTTAGAATGTCAGAAAAACGAGTTTACTTCTTCGGCGGCGGAAAAGCCGAAGGCAATGCTAAGATGAAAGTGCTGCTGGGCGGTAAAGGGGCGAATCTCGCTGAGATGACGAGCCTCGGTGTGCCTGTGCCGGCGGGATTTACTATCGCTACGAAAGTGTGTGATGAATATCATAAATCCAAGGGAAAATGGCCGAAAGGGCTTGCCGAGGAAGTCGATAAGAACCTCGCAAAGCTCGAAAAAGCCATGAACGCCAAGCTCGGCGACCCGAACCAGCCCCTGCTAGTAAGCGTAAGAAGCGGGGCAGCCGTATCGATGCCTGGAATGATGGATACTGTGCTTAATTTGGGGCTGAATGATGACGTGATTGAGGGGATCATCAAGAAGACGGGGAATCCGCGGTTTGCGTACGATATTTATCGCCGGTTCATCGACATGTTCGGCGACGTAGTCATGGGCTGCAGCCACGAATATTTCGAAGAGGTAATTCACGCCGCCAAGGAAAAAGCCGGCGTCCAGCTCGACAACAAACTCAGCGCCAAGCAGCTAAAAGACGTCGTCGCCAAATACAAAGCCGTCTACAAAAAGCACGTCGGCGAACTCTTCCCGCAGGACGGCAAACTCCAGCTCACCCACGCCATCAACGCCGTCTTCGGCTCGTGGAATATCGCCCGAGCGGTCAAGTATCGCCAGCTCAACAAAATCACCGGCCTTCTCGGCACCGCCGTCAACGTCCAGGCGATGGTCTTCGGCAACATGGGCTCCGATTGCGGCACGGGCGTCTGCTTCACCCGCAATCCCAGTACCGGCAAGAAAGAATTCTACGGCGAGTTCCTCATGAACGCCCAGGGCGAGGACGTTGTCGCCGGAATCAGAACGCCGGTTCCGCTGAAAAAGCTGGCCAGGGTAATGCCCAAAGCTTACAAGCAGCTCACCGCCCTGATGACCCGGCTGGAGAAGCACTACAAAGACATGCAGGACATGGAATTCACCATCCAGAACAAGGTGCTCTATATCCTCCAGACGCGTACCGGCAAGCGAACCGCCGAAGCAGCCGTCAAGAACGCCGTGGACATGGTCGCCGAAAGACTAATTACCAAAAAGGAAGCCGTCACCCGTGTCACGCCCGAGCAGTTGGATCGCCTGCTGCACCCGCACTTCGATCCGAAAGCCAAACGTAATGTAATCGCCAAGGGCCTTCCGGCCTCGCCCGGCGCCGCCGTCGGCCAAGTCGTATTCACTGCCGATACCGCCGAAGCGTGGAACGCCAAGGGCAAGAAGGTCGTCCTCGTCCGGATAGAAACAAGCCCCGAAGACATCGGCGGCATGGACGCTGCGGTCGGCATTTTGACTGCCCGCGGCGGAATGACAAGCCACGCTGCCGTCGTCGCACGCGGCATGGGCAAATGTTGCGTCGCAGGTGTCGGCGCACTGAATATCAACTACAAAACGAAGAAACTCACCGTCGGCAAACTAACTATCAAAGAAGGCGACTGGATGAGTCTCGACGGCTCATCAGGTGAAGTGATGACGGGGCAATTAGCTACCGTCGAGCCGACTTTGAGCGGCGACTTCGGCAAGTTCCTGCAGATTTGCGATAGCGTCCGCAAGCTGGGCGTCCGCACTAACGCCGACACGCCGGAAGATTCCAAGCGTGCCAGAGATTTCGGCGCCGAAGGCATCGGCCTTACAAGAACCGAACACATGTTCTTCGAAGGCGACCGTATATGGCCCGTCCGGCAGATGATTCTCGCCGCCGACGATTATGCCCTGATGCTCGCAAAAGTCGAAGCCGCCCCAACCGCTAAAGAGCAAAAGGCAATCGAAAAGGAATACGCAACCGCCAAGAAGCAGTTCGAAGGCGCATTGAAGAAGCTGCTGCCTTACCAGCGAAGTGACTTCGAAGGCATCTTCAAGGCCATGGCCGGACTGCCTGTTACGATTCGTCTGCTCGATCCGCCGCTGCACGAGTTCCTGCCGCAGGATGCAAAGAGCCAGGCGGAGATGGCAAAGAGACTCAAGGTCAAACCCGCCGTCGTCAAGGCAAAGGTCGAACAGTTGCACGAGTTCAACCCGATGCTCGGCCACCGCGGATGCCGTTTGTCGATTACCTATCCCGCAATCGCCAGAATGCAGGCGAGAGCCATTATCGAGGCAGCGCTGAACGTCAAGAAAACAGGCAAGGTAGTACTGCCCGAAATCATGGTCCCGCTCGTCGGCACAGTCAAGGAATTGAAGCTGGTCAAAGACGAAATCGTGGCCGAGGTCAAGCAGGTCTTCAAAGAGAAGAAAGCCAGAATCAAGTACATGATCGGCACAATGATCGAGGTCCCGAGGGCCGCCCTGACGGCAGACGAAGTCGCTACCGAGGCCGAGTTCTTCAGCTTCGGCACAAACGACCTGACGCAGATGACGATGGGCTTCTCGCGGGACGATG
>CAZTDF010000092.1:0-17248 GCA_964612465.1 uncultured Pirellulales bacterium | reverse complement strand
CCGGCGGCTTTGCGGAGCTTTGCCGCCATATCGGTCTGCTCCCATGTGAAACCGTCACCCTTTCGGCCGAAATGGCCGCCGTAAGAGGTCTGAGAAAAGATCGGCCTGGCCAGTTTCAAGTGCTCTATCATTTTCCTGGGTGTCAGCGGGAAGAGCTTGCGGATTAACCCGCTTAGCACCTGCTCGCTCACCTTCGAGGTCCCCGCCGTGTCCACATATACAGAGACAGGCTCGGCCACTCCTATCGCATACGATAGCTGCACTTCACAGTTATCGGCAAGACCCGCCGCCACGACGTTCTTGGCGATATATCGAGCCATATAACTTGCTGTTCTGTCAACCTTTGTCGGGTCCTTTCCGCTGAAGGCGCCTCCCCCGTGACTGCCTCTTCCGCCGTACGTATCGACGATAATTTTCCGCCCGGTCAGGCCGCAATCCGCTTTCGGGCCGCCTTCTACAAATCGGCCGGTCGGGTTGATATGAAATATGGTCTTTTTATCAACTAACCGCTTAGGCAGGACGGGAAGAATTACTTTTTCTATGATTTGCTTTCTCAATTCCCGGTCCGAAACCTTCGGCGAGTGGTGCGTAGAAATCACGACGGTATGAATGCGTTTCGGCTTGCTGTTTTCGTACTCGATTGTCACCTGGCTTTTGCCGTCGGGCCTAAGCCACGGCAGTTTCCTGCTCTGGCGCATCTTTTCCAGCCGGGTCGTCAGCGCGTGCGCCAACTGGATCGGCATCGGCATCAGCACCGGCGTCTCTTTGCAGGCATAGCCGAACATCATTCCCTGGTCACCGGCGCCCTGCTCTTTGTGCAGGCCGGCCCCTTCGGTTACGCCCTGTGAAATATCGGGACTTTGCTGTGCAATCGCCACCATAACGGCGCAATTCTCGTAATGAAAGCCAACTTCCGGATCGTCATATCCGATCTTCTTTATTGTGTCGCGAACGATCATCGGAATATCGACCTGGGCCTTGGTTGTAATCTCGCCTGCGACAATAACCATGTCCCTCTTAACCATTGTTTCGCATGCCACCCTGCTCTTCGGGTCCTGCGCGAGCATTGCATCCAGAATCGCATCCGATATATGGTCGGCCACCTTATCGGGATGTCCCATCGTCACTGACTCGCTGGTAAATAGGTATTTCTTAGCACCGCTGCTCATCGATTTTTTTGCCATTTGTGATTTATCCTTTCTACGAACCATCGTTAATTGTCCAATCATACGTCATATACTTAATTGTATAGTTTCCTGTTTCAAGAAAAGTAGCATTTTCCTTCGAAATATAATTGGTAATGAAATTCAACACCGCCCGGGTCTCTGCCGGCTGATCCTTAAATTTTCTGTCTATTGCGAACTTTTTAACAAACTCTCTGCCGTACCAGGATATTTGAAATAAGGCTGATAAATAAACTTTCCGCTTTTCTCTGTCAATACCAAAAGCGAGGGGGCTGGACAGAAACCTTTCGGTTTGTTCGTCCAACTGCCGGCTGAGATTGTGTCCGTAATACGGCTCATTTCTGAGAGGCGGACTCGACAAACAGGCGCTGGATATAGCAAAGAATATCCTGGGATCGTCAAATTCGCCGCGGAAAAAACGCTTTTCAATGGTTGAAAATGTAAATTCTTCATCCATCACAAGAAATTTATGCCCGGTGATTTTTTCCTCAATATGTCTGATGCTATTGGTGCCCCGGTAGAAAATGGTCAGGATCCGTGACGACGGCTTAATGGGATAATTGTTTGTAATTATCCTGAGCTTTTGGAGATTGTATACGTTAATCCAGAAGGCGATTTTGTCATCCCTGGGCCAGGACTCATATTCGCCACGATCAAGCTTGTTGAACTCCTGCTGCACCGCTCTGAGCCCTAATCTTTTTCGCCTGAGCCCTTTATAGTCCACCATTCCTTTATCATTGACAAATTCTTTCAGGATATTCGCATATTTATCATGAAAAGACACCGGCTGCACCGGTTTTAGGTCGTTAGGCTCAATCTTGGCAGATTCGACACCGCCAGGCCCAGGCTTGGCAGATTCGACACCATCGGGCTCAAGCTTGGCAGATTCGATACCGCCGGGCTCAGGCTTGGCAGATTCAACTTCATCAGGCTCAATATCGATAGTTACAATATTATCGGGCTCATCATGGTCCGGTTCGGGACGACCGGGCACGGTTCCCTCACGTTCGGGCTCAAAACCGCCAACATCGAGAGGTTCGACAGATTTGGGCTCTACGGGGGAGCAACCGCTAATAAAGACCGGTACTATAAGTAAAATTATGAAAACAACAAGGCCCTTAGCCATGTTAGCCTTCCGAGAAACAATTTAAGTAATCCTTTGATCGAAAACATTCAGGGTATTGCCCCTTAGCATAAGGATTTGGGTAAAAAATGCAATGATTTGTTCGCTATTTTATTGCATTTTTGCAGCTAAATCCTAATTTATAGGAAAAGCTGCTTGATGAGACTTACGAGATTGAAAATGTTTTGTTTGACTTTACAACTACCGTTATTTTTTATAGCGAAGAAAAACCTTGTAATTTATTTCACTTGGGTTTATATAGAAATTTTCCGGCACGAATATTGCGCCAATAAACATTCAAAACAAGTACTTGAAAGGGCTACATAGTGGGTGGTTTTCAGGCATTAGATTGGGTGGCGATTGCAGCTTACTTCGGGATTATGCTGGTCATTGTCTGGTGGGTTGTCCTGCAGAAGC
This sequence comes from uncultured Pirellulales bacterium, assembly GCA_964612465.1. GTDB lineage: Bacteria > Planctomycetota > Phycisphaerae > Sedimentisphaerales > Anaerobacaceae > JAFGPJ01. Next base: position 14,524 of record CAZTDF010000092.1, on the reverse strand, counting down.
AGAGGACATCGACCGATTATTTCCTTGCCGGCAGACACATGCCGTGGTTTGTAGTGGGGGCTTCGATTTTCGCCTCGAATATCGGCTCGGAACATATTGTCGGTCTTGCCGGGCAGGGCTCAACCGATGGCATGGCAATGGCGCACTGGGAGTTGCACGCATGGTGCGTGGTAATGCTCTCCTGGCTTTTTATCCCCTTTTATTACCGTTCCAAGGTATTTACGATGCCGGAGTTTCTTGAGAGACGGTTTAACTCGACCTGCCGCTGGATATTGTCGATAGTCTCGCTCGTAGCGTATGTGTTCACAAAGGTATCGGTAACAGTTTACGCCGGCGGCGTGGTCTTTAACGTTCTTTTGCCCGAGATTAACATTCAGGTAACGGAAACTTTTGTCCTCGATGCTTTCTGGGTCGGGGCGCTGTTGACAGTTACCCTTACGGGAATTTATACCGTCCTCGGCGGTCTGCGTGCTGTGGTTTATACCGATACCGTTCAGACAATTATTTTAATACTCGGCTCCGCCTTTATCACGTTTTTCGGCCTGAGCAAACTTGGCGGATGGAGCGAGCTGCGATTAATATGCAGTGAGAATGCCGCCAATTTCGCACTGTGGAGGCCGAATTCGAATCCTGATTTTCCGTGGCTGGGCATTCTCATTACTTCCCCGATTATCGGGATTTGGTACTGGTGTACCGACCAGTATATTGTGCAGAGAGCGCTTTCGGCAAAGGATCTGCGAAACGCGCGGCGAGGTGCCCTCTGGGGCGCCTTTCTGAAAGTCTGGCCTGTGATGATTTTTGTCGTGCCGGGTATGATCGCTTATGCACTGCATCAAAAGGGACTTATTACAATCCCCATGAAAATGGCCGATGGCCGGGAAGTGCTCGACGGCGACCGGGTCTTCGCGGTCATGGTAAGCTCGTTATTGCCGGTCGGCTTGCGAGGACTTGTGGTCGGAGGGCTCCTGGCGGCTTTGATGAGCTCGCTGTCATCGCTCTTCAATTCCTGCGCGTCACTCTTTACCATCGATATATATGAAAAGATAAATCCAAAGGCCTCTGAGCGGCACCTTGTTACCGTCGGGCGAATCGCAACCATGGTCGTTGTCGTGATGGGAATAATCTGGATTCCCGTAATGGAGCGGGTTTCACAGGGCGGACTATATAAATATCTCCAGAGTGTTCAGGGTTATCTGGCACCGCCCATTACGGCGGTATTTCTACTCGGCCTTTTCTGTAAGCGGATTAACGGCAAAGGTGCGGTGGCGGGGCTGGCTATCGGTCTTATCGCCGGGGGGGCCAAGCTGACTATCCAGGCACTGACAGGCGGAGTTGAACCGATCATTACCTCGCCCGGCTTCCTGGTCTATATCGGGGAATACAACTTTCTCTATGCCTCGGGCTGGCTGCTGCTCCTGAGCATTGTCTCGATCGTCGGAGTCTCTCTACTAACCGCTCCGCCAGATTATAAAAAGATCGCCGATTTGACCTATGCCACAGCCACACCCGAACAAAAGAAGGAATCCCGCGAAAGCTGGGGTCTCGTCGAGGTACTCATGACGGTCGGCGTTTTGGGTCTTGTGGTCGGTATGTATCTGTATTTCAGTTTCTGGTTAAACTGACGCTCTGGTAGTGTTTTTTGACAGGAGGTTATTTCATGCCATATACGATTGGCCTGGATTACGGAACGAACTCTGTAAGGTGCCTGATAGTCGATGTCGCTAACGGCAAAGAATTGGGTACGGCAGTATACGAATACGAAACGGGCGAAGCCGGCATTATTATCGACCCGGCCGACCACAACCTTGCAAGGCAGAATCCCGCCGACTACCTCAAGGGTATCGAGGTGACCGTCAAAGCGGCAATCGCCGAGGCAAAGAACGCCGCCAAGGGCTTCGAGCCCGACCAGGTCATAGGCATCGGTATCGACACAACCGGTTCAACGCCGATCCCGGTCGATAAGGACGGCACGCCTTTAGGCATGCTCGATGCGTTCAAGGACAATCCAAGCGCTCATGCATGGTTATGGAAGGACCATACAGGCCACGCCGAAGCCGCTGAAATTACTGCATTAGCTGAGAAAGTACATCCAGAATACCTCGCCAAGTGCGGCGGGACTTATTCCTCGGAATGGTTTTTCAGCAAGATTTTACACTGTCTGCGAACCGATCCGAAGGTCTTCGATGCCGCCTATACATGGGCCGAACATGCCGACTGGCTGCCGGCGGTCCTTACGGGAACCCAGGCACCGGACACACTCAAACGCTGCCGGTGCGCCGCCGGCCACAAGGCCATGTTCAACGACGACTGGGGCGGCTACCCGGAAGAAAAATTTCTCTCGAAGCTCGACCCGAAACTCGGCAAGCTTCGAAAAACATTGAGCAACCAGACATACGCAGTCGATCAGGCGGCGGGAAATCTCACCGACGAATGGGCAGCGAAACTCGGCCTGCCGGCGGGCATTCCAGTAGCGATGGGCGCATTCGACGCTCACTTGGGCGCCGTCGGCTCCGGCATCGCTCCGGGCACGTTAGTTAAAATCATCGGCACCAGCACATGCGACATGCTCGTGAGCGAATCGAGCAGGAAGCTGGCGGATATCCCCGGCATCTGCGGCATTGTCGACGGCTCCATCCTGCCGGGGTACTTTGGCCTGGAAGCCGGCCAATCGGCAGTAGGCGATATTTTCAACTGGTTCGTCAATTATATCCAGCCGGGCGGTCCAGAGGCAGGCTCTCACGAAGCCCTGACCGAGAAGGCGGCAAAACTCAGGCCGGGCCAGTCCGGCCTGCTGGCTCTCGACTGGAATAACGGCAATCGAACCATCCTCGTCGACCAGCGATTGACGGGACTGCTGCTCGGCCAGACGCTGCATACAAGGCCGGAAGAAATCTATCGCGCATTGATCGAGGCAACCGCCTTCGGTGCCCTGACGATTATCAACCGATTCGAAGAATATGGAGTCAAAGTTTCCCAGGTCATCAACTGCGGCGGAATCGCCGAGAAAAATCCCCTGCTGATGCAGATTTATGCCGACGCAACAGGCAGGGAAATGAAAATCTCCCGCTCGGCTCAGAGTTGCGCGCTGGGAGCATGCATCGCCGGAGCCGTTGTGGCAGGCAAAGCATCCGGCGGTCACGACAGCTTCGCCGATGCCCAGGCTGCAATGTGCGGGATCAAAGACGTGACATATAAACCAATAGCCGAGAACGCCGGAATCTATCGGCAGTTGTACGTCCTCTATAAGCAGCTTCATGACGCCTTCGGAACGAAAGATTTCTCAGGAAAAATGGCAAACGTTATGAAAGAGCTGTTGAGCATCAAGGATAAAACCGCCTGAAAGGCGGGGCTGAATATTTAGCCCCACGTTCGGCGTGGGGTCTTTACCTGAGATATTTGCTATTATGCACGAAGAACTGAAAAAAACCGTCTGCCAGGCAAACCTTGAGCTGCAGAAACAGCGGCTCGTAATTTACAGTTGGGGCAACGTCAGCGGGATAGACCGCTCGGCAGGTGTAGTCGTCATTAAGCCAAGCGGCGTTTTGTACGATGAGCTGACACCGAACAAAATGGTTTTGCTCGATCTGGAAGGGAAAATTATCGAAGGGGCTCTCAATCCTTCATCTGACACGCTGACCCATCTTGAACTTTACAGAAATTTCGAAGCCATCGGCGGCATCTGCCACACCCATCCGACTAATGCAACAATGTGGGCACAAGCCTGCAAAGAAATCCCGTGCTTCGGCACGACTCACGCCGATTATTTCTACGGCCCCATTCCGGTAACCGACGTCATGACCGAAGAGCAGATAAAAGATAACTATGAGCTGAATACCGGCAAAGTCATCGTCCAGCGGTTTGCCGGCATGGACCCGATACAAATGCCGGCGGTCCTGGTCGCCAATCACGGGCCATTCTCGTGGGGCAGCGATCCGGCCGCCGCCGTTGAAGCGACCGTTGTGCTGGAACAAATCGCAGCAATGGCTTTGGGCACTATTACGATAAATCCCGATCAGGGTCCGATCAGCAGCGCCCTGCTGGACAAACACTATCTGCGAAAACATGGAAAAAATGCCTATTATGGACAGCCTCGGGATTGAGTCCCGGGTCATTTTTTAGGAGAGAAGAAAATGAAAAAAACAACATTCGGCGTCATCGTTGGAAACCGCGGCTTTTTCCCCGATGCGTTAGCAAAAGAAGGGCGAAAAAACATCCTTGCCGTGCTCAGGAACAATGGCTTCAACTCGGTTGCACTCTCTATGCAGGAAACCAAATACGGCACGGTTGAATCTTTCGCCGATGCCAAAAAATGTGCCGCTCTATTTGCGGAAAAGGGTGAAAAAATTGACGGCATTATTGTCACCCTGCCGAACTTCGGCGATGAAAAGGGAGTTGCCGAGGCAATCAAACGCTCCGGGCTCGACGTACCGATCCTGATACAGGCCGAGCCCGACAATAAGGGCACTATGACTATCGCTAACAGAAGAGATTCCTTCTGCGGCAAGATCAGCGCCTGCAATAATCTAAGGCAGGCGGGCATTCCGTACACGCTGACAAACTCACACACGGTCGCAGCCGCCTCGGCCCAGTTCAAACAGGAGCTGGACGACTTCGCCTCGGTCTGCAGGATTATAAAGGGCCTCAAAAACGCCAGGTTCGGAGCTATCGGCGCCCGTACAGGAGCATTTAACACCGTCCGTTACAGCGAGAAAATCCTCGAGCTTTCAGGCATAGCCGTCGAGACAATCGACCTGTCGGAAATCCTCGGAAGAATCGAGAGGCTTTCCGACAACGACCGAGGGGTAAAGAGAAAACTGGATGCGATCAGGAAATACACGCCGACCCAATCGGTTCCCACCGAGAAGCTTTTGAAGATGGCCAAATTCGGCTATGTCATCGACCGATGGATCAAAGAGACCGAACTCGACGGCACCGCAATTCAATGCTGGACCGCCCTGGAAGAGTTCTTCGGAATCGTACCCTGCACGCTCATGAGCATAATGAGCGAATCGCTGGTACCAAGCGCCTGCGAAGTCGATATTACAGGCCTGCTGGGTATGTACATCCTCCAGCTCGCCAGCGGAACGCCCAGCGCGCTTCTGGACTGGAACAATAACTACGGCTCCGATCCCGACAAAGCAGTATTGTTCCATTGCAGCAATCTGCCCAAATCGTTTTTCGGCAATTCGAAAATGGACTACCAGGAAATCATCGCCGGGTCGGTGGGCAAAGAAAACACCTACGGCACGATTGTCGGCAGGATCGCACCGGCAAAGGCGACGTTCTGCAGGGCAACGACCGATGACGCGACCGGCATCATCAGCACTTACGTCGGCGAAGGCCAGTTCACAAACGACAAGCTCGATACGTTCGGCGGCTACGGCGTTATGAAAATCGCGGACCTTCAGATATTGATGCAATATATATGCAGGATGGGCTTCGAGCACCACATTGCCGTCAATATTTCACAGAAGGCCGACGCGATCGCCGAAGCTCTCGACACCTATATGGGCTGGGAAGTCTATCGGCACGAGTAAAACTCGGGCTCTTAGATAATCCACCCGGAGCGTTAGAATCCGGCCCGCTAAAATTTAGGCCGAAAATTGTTTGGATTTATCTGGACAACCCTGGAGAATGCCGTTAGAATACGGGTTTAGAAAATTTTACAAGCTTTAAGTTTGCATTGATTAGAGGTAACTGATTATGGCACATAAAAAGGGACAAGGCTCCTCGCGGAACGGCAGAGACAGCAATCCGCAGTACCGAGGTGTAAAATTGTATGGTGGCCAGGCAGCCAAAGCCGGCGCAATCATCGTACGACAGTGCGGGACGAAATTCTTCCCCGGCGCCAACGTGGGTATGGGCAGGGACTATACGCTGTTCGCCACCGCGGATGGACTGGTACAGTTCCAGGGCCGAAAAATTCACGTCGTCTGAGAAATAACTTAAAGTAGTCGAATAGAAAAGGATGGTAATTGCCATCCTTTTTTTTATATTGAGATACGAGAATATGTTTATAGACCGGGCACAAATCTGGATCAAGGCAGGAGACGGCGGCCACGGCTGTGTAAGCTTTCGGCGAGAAAGATTTATTCCCAAAGGCGGCCCCGACGGCGGCGATGGCGGGCGCGGAGGCAACGTACATTTCGAGGCAGTTGAAAACCTCGATACCCTGTTAGACTTCGCGGGCAAACACCACTGGCAGGCACGGAACGGCCAGCCCGGCTCGGGAAACAACAAGCACGGAGCAAACGGCGACGACCTGATCATCAAGGTCCCGCCCGGCACACTAATTTACGATACCGACCTGGATCTGCTGCTCAAAGACATGAACGAGGTTGGACTGAAGGTTCGCGTCTGTCGTGGTGGAAGAGGAGGAAAGGGTAACAAGGCCTTTGCAACGTCCACCAATCAGACCCCAAGAAACGCCGAGCCGGGCAAAAAGGGCCAGGAAAGAAATATCAGACTCGAATTAAAGCTCATAGCCGACGTGGGCCTGGTCGGCCTGCCGAACGCCGGCAAGAGCACGCTCATCTCCCGCTGCTCGGCGGCAAGGCCGAAGATCGCTGACTACCCCTTCACCACAATCGAGCCCGTGCTGGGCATCGTCGAGCTAAGCGATTTCCGCCGGTTCGTGATGGCCGACATCCCAGGCCTGATCGAGGGAGCACATGCCGGCGCCGGCCTCGGCCACGAATTCCTCAAGCATATAGAGAGAACAACGCTGCTCGTTCATATACTTGACATAATGCCGACAGACGGCTCCGACCCCGTGGAAAATTATAAAGCCATCCGAAGCGAATTAGAGAACTACAGCAAAGCCTTAGCACAAAAACAGGAAGTCATCGTAGTCAACAAAATCGACCTCGATCCGGATGGTAAAATCGTAAAAGAATTGAAAGAAAAGCTACAGCAGCCGGTTCACGAAATATCAGCAGTTACCGGCTCCGGCGTAAAAGAACTAACCGAACTGTTATGGCAAAAAGTAAAAGAGCTAAAGAACAAATCTTAAGTACGAAAAGAGCCGATCCAATAGAATCGGCTCTTCGGCAATCTCTTCTATTCTTCTAACCACGGAACCTTAGGTAAATCACCCGGTTCGACGTCTCGTATGCTCAGGTCACCATAGATGACTCGATAGGTCTTCGAGTCCGGCAGTTTCCACCAACACACAGGTTTTTTTGCGTCACCGAGTTTGACATCTTCGCCCACGTATTGCCACTCGCTGCCCTTAGGCAAGCGCACGAAGTATTCGGTCGCCAGCATGATCGCGAAATCGTCCTCAATGGGGGCAACGATCCGCGATGACTCCTCCATGTGCTTATCCCGTGCCTCTTTGCCGGGCCGACCTCGCCCGAAATACGTAGGGAACGTTCCGCCGCGATGCCCTGCAGCAATCTTCAAACCTTCGACAAGGTGCTTTTCAGTCAGCTCGAAAGGAATCATGAACTCTTCTGTGCTCATGTTCATAGCTAAATAATCATCCGGGACAGTCATGTCAAACAGTTGATCGTCCAGCTCCACATCGAAGGTGATGTTGGTCAAAGTAAGCGTTTCAGTTCCGTCTTTGGCTTTGGACTCTATCTGGATCGGGAGAGCAGTGTCCGGATCGACCCAAACCGTGATCTCCTTATTGTCTTTAACGATCCTGAAACCAACCGCCTTTCGGCCGTTAATCTCCATCTCGCCGAGGCTCTCTTCGGTCTCGTTATGAAAATCCTCCTTCAGTCCATCGTAAGTGAGCAGCGTTGGGTTGTAGCCGTGAGAGTCGGCAGTATCTGCACATTTCTTCAGAGGATAGAGCATCACAAAACGGTTCTGCCGGCTCAGATCCATCATGCTTATCATCGTCTCTTCTCTGGACTGGCCGTATTTGGAACGAAAGCCGTCGATGCCCTCAAAACGCCGAATCGGCCCTTTGATCTTTACCGTACCTTTTCTCCAATAGTGCCCATCCGTTTCATAGTAATTTTCCGCATCGAGCGTGAATGTGACGGTTTGTGACGCATCCATGTTCCTTAGTACATCGGCCCAGACGACGCCCGCGCCGTCGGGTGAAACGCCCAGGTAGTGCATACCGACAACCACTATCGCGATTATTGCCGCCGCGGCGGCTACTTTTGTCATTGTCTTGTTCATGATCATTCTCCATATGTTAGTTAGAACAGGATTGTTAATCCCGGAATGTTTTATTTGTACCTGAAAATCCTGTATCTCTTTTTGGTTTTGTACTTTCCATTTACTGAAATCGAACTTTAAGTTTTCTCGGCCGACAGCACGAGAGATAAGTTCGCCCAACGGTTTTTTGTTATTTTGCTGATTCATAATTCGATCTCGGCAAAGCCATTATTTTGTAGATGTTTTGCAATTTTTTTCCTTGTTCGGACCAGCCGGTTATTAATCGCGGCTTTTGTTAATCCTAAGACCGATGACATTTGCTCATGTGACATATTGTTGTAATATCGCAAGACAATCAATTCTCTATCGGAAAAAGACAATCTTCCGATAGCCCGCTTAACTGCCTGATTTTCCTGCTCGTCATTACCGCCATCTGTTAATGGCAACAAATTCTCAGTGTCTATGCCCCTAAGCTTCTTTTTGACCATATCTTTGGCAACATTTCTACAGATTCGAGCAAGCCATGAGCCAAACTTTTCTTTACTTTTCAATTTCTTCAGATTTTTAAGGGCTCTTAGAAACGTTTCCTGAGCAGCATCTTCAGCTAAATGGTGGTCTGCGAGCACAGAATATGCGATTGCTACTATAGAGTTGTAGTATCTATCGCATAGCTTACCGAAGCTGGCAATATCACCGCTTAAAACCAAATCCAACAATTCTGTTTCCAACGCTTTTGTCACTTTATAAGGTAACTTTCTTACATGCTGATCAGCGTCCATTATATAGTCTGTCTTAAGGTGCAAAAAAAACCATAAAAATTCAGTTTTGGGGGATTGTTTGTCATTTTACGGATTTTCTGGCTGAAAAGACATGAAAAAGACCGAGCTGAAATTGCCCGGCCTTATATTTATCATTTTTACTTCGATTCTCCTGCGACCGCTCAGTATCGGATGTTAAGGCGGCCGTTACCACAACCAGAATCAATTTCTTGCACCTCGTATCCTGCGAGGTCAAATCTGAACAATGATTCATCCAGTTCAACATCGAAGACAATATCGCTCCAGATGAACTCTGGTTCCGTCCGGCCCCATTCATTCGTTCTTAAAAATTCGATGCGGATGGGCAGTTGGGTTTGGGAATCGATCCAGACAGTCGTCTGGTCGTGCCCAATGGACGCACGATAACCTATTTCCTGAGTTTCGCCTATCTGGCGTTGGCCTATCTTCCTGGCAGAAAGCTGGGACATATTCTTAAAGTTGCTCAATGCCTTGTATATGTCCGGAGGTTGGTTTTCGATGAACATTATCTTAGCTGTTTTATTCGCAGGATTCATCAGGATAACTTTTTTCTCGCGACGGTCTAACAGCCAAATCTTTCCACTCGGCCATACAACTCTGACGTAATATGGTTCGAGGGCCATACTATGGGTAATCACCGCCTTATCCGGAATGGTGACCTTCCACGTTAAGGTTTTGCATTTCCGGATATTTCCCAGAACATCCGTGTAGGCGGGAATCGCCCTGTCCATCCAACTGCCGGACTGCTGAACGGCGACAAGCGCCGCTGTAGTTATCACCGCGGCTGTGGCGAGTTTTATTATTAGACTTTTCATAATTCTTCGGATTTATTGTCAAAACACTGCATTAATCCATCGGCGTTTAATATTGTGCGGTGTTACTTTGCCAATATGCACTCTTGGTTGCCACTGACTTATCCTGCCGTTCTCTTCGATTTCAACGATACAGGGATAGTAAGAAGGCAACCCATCTCCAGATTTCACTCTATCACCTATAGATACTAAATCCACAATCTTAATCTCACCAAACTTAGCTTTAACTTCATCTGGAGGCATTCCGCCAAAAAGTAAACCGGCCCTGCTATAGTCTTTCGCAATTAAAGCAATAAAGAATTCTCGAATAAGCACATGATCAGCTTCTTCAGGAGAAAGGGAGCCTTCGTCAATCCCAACTTTATTACCGTCATCGACATCGTAATGAACTACCCTAATAGTATCATCCGAAGTCTCTTTTTCGATATCAAAGATATTAGGATCGTATGATTGGGTATTGTAATCTTTATAAACACCACATAACTCCACATGGTCTTCATATACACGATATACCTCTTTACGTATAACAAGTTTTGTAATTGGATCTACCACAAGAACGTCGTTCATTGGTGGCTGACTCTTAGCGACAGAATATCCCCCGGCTGGGTATCGTGCTGTTATTCTGATTGGTTCATTCTCGTTTGAACCTTCTTCTATTTCAATTTGACATCTTCCTTTTTCCTGATTCTCATAGGCATACTCTATGGCTTCTCTGGGATCGATGCTCTTTGCAAAGTCGAACATCACAGGGGTAAAAGCACCCCTTTCATCTATTTCAAGAGTATTTTCGTCTCGCCTCCAAATCAGTGTTATACCTTCGCTCCATACCATTTCCGCATGTTTGTTCTTTCCCCCTTGGTTATACAGATTAGCACGGATCTTCTCAACATCACCATTTTCATCGTACTGAACCCAGGCTTCTTTTGCCAGGTTAGAAGCTGTAGAGGAATAAAAGTAAACGTGGAGATATCTTATACCATCATATGCCTTAATGGTTTGTTCAATTGCATAAGCAGGAGCGCCCGCTTTATCCAAAAAGGTTATTGATAGTAGCACAACTATTATTACTACTGCAGCAGCGATTTTCGTCATTCTGCTTTTCATAATCATTCTCCATATATTAGGCTCATCCGAAAGCGATGTCATCTTTTCAGATTTGTCGAAAGCTGTTAAAGCGTCACTGACAATCCAATCATCGACTTTCGAGTTGACCGTGACTTCTGATTTAGCAAACAATTTTTTTATCTTTTCTGCTGAGCTCATTTTTATATCTCACCATTTAAGTTCGACCGCAATTTGCGAATTCCATACCTGTATCGACCCTTAACCGTATTAACAGAGATACCGAGAGATTTAGCGATGATTCTGAATCGCATTTGGCCGTGTATGTGCAGCACAATTACTTCTCTTTGCTCATCGGGCAGTTCAGCCAACGCCGAGCTTAACCGCCCCAATTCTTCGTTGCACGTAATGAGACGACTGGGTTCGTTCAAATCAACACCTGCCGAGCATACCCGCTTCGAATTGAAAGCTTTGGCATGGCTGTTTTTTGTCCGCATTAGATCACGAACCCGATTGGCAACGCATTTAGCTAAGTAAGCTTTCAAACTACCTGTGAGCTTAAAGTTCGCAATATTCTTGGCAAAAGCAACAAAAACATCATGAACGGCATCTTCTGCAAGATTCACATCGTGCGAAAGGGTAATCGCCAAAATCAGCAGGCTATCTCTGTACTTTTCATAGATCCGGCGCAGAGCATCCCTGCTCCCTTGTTTACATCTGGTCACAAGCAACCTGTCTATCATCAAGAAAACCTCACCGATGAGCAATGAACGTTCACTACCAAATATAACGATTCACACGGCTGTTTGGGTATAAAGAAAATCGGATTCTCTACAATATTAGCCAATTCTCGGGAGGGAAGAAACGAAAAAGGCCGAGTCATAACGACTCAGACTGCGTATTGACACTGGTTAGGATCTACAGAATTCATTACATCTTCGTTTACCTATAATGTAACGGATATCTTATAAACTTTTTTATCCTCTTCCAATTCTACAGTCACTACATTTGGGGGATATTTACTACGGGATTCCTTTATAGCGTCCTTAAGTTCCTGGCTTAATTCGGGAATAGATTCCCAATCCTGGAAAGTATTTGTTCCTGGTACGAAAACCCATAATTTCAAAGGTTCGATTCTCGGTGCTTCTTCAATGGTACATAAACCGTTCTCTTTCGTCAGACCGCACAGCTTCGTAATATACCACAGCCTCTCAGTAAAACCGGGGCTGCAAACACCGACCGGGACACCTGTCAACGGTTTTCCCTTTGAATCTTTGACTTCAACTTCGATTGTGATATCTGGTCTGTGCGGCACAATCTCGACAAAGTATTCCTTCCTGCCCGGCTCGAATTTAATGGGTTCTTCGATCATAAGATAATAGACAAATTCTCGCCCGCGTGTCAGTTCATTCTCATCCCAGTCACGCGGCCTCTCATCGGTCCGGATTTGCAGTTCCAGACTATCGACCATCGGAACGCCAGTTAGTTCGAATCTACCCTTTGAATCAGTGAAGACTTCCTCGACCTCCAAATCCCCTACCTCGTCCGAGTCTACGTCAAACTCGACCTCGCGACCGACAACCGGTCCGCCGAGATTGTCAATCACAGTACCGCGAATAATTAGGTCCGCCCTCAGGAGAGTGAAATTGCAATCTTGTTGATGAAAAAATCTTTTAGCTTCTGTTGCGTATCCGTCCGCCTGTGCCTCCAATCGAACCTCTGACCACACATCCGGCAGATTCCCCAGCTTGTAATTACCGTTTATGTCCGTGACTGCAAAAGTCTTTCTCCTAAGCTCACCGTCATCAAGAGACAACAATATTTCGTTTTCCTTATTAGTTTTGCCTAAACTCCTGATATCTATCTCATTCTCGCCGACCACAACATTCATATACTCGAGCTTAACTACAGCTCTCGCTACCGGCTGATTCTGACGGTTTGTAACTCGCCCGGTTATTACACTGGCCGCCTGCATCCTAAGCTCGATATCCTTTATCTCACTCGGATATTTATCTTCGTCACTTTTAAATATCATCCTGCCAGGATTGCCGGGAATAAACTCACGCAGTCTCTCGTCATCCACTAATTGAATATCAACATCGCCACCTTGTTCAAGTTTTGTTTTCCCATCATCCGGTCTAAACAGGGGCCGCAGCTCATGCCTCGGATTTCGAAGCAATGTCCATGCGACATGGGCCGGGTCGTTACTTTTAACAGCACGGACAATCATCGGGAATCCGCCTAATCTTCTTCCCGGACGCAGCTTTATATCAAACTCGCCCTTTTGATTTGTTTGACCTCTTATACCTTCCAATGTCACAACTTCGGCTCCGACGACGGGCTTGCCTTTTTCGTCAATTACCCTGCCGCTGAAAAAGCGGGTCTGTACTCTCTGCAATTGTGTATAATCAGGTGGTATGTCCAGATTAAACACTTCCAACGGAATTGGCTCGTAGTTATATGCCACTTCCATATCCAACAACCGATCCCTGTATTCCTCTGTAAAAGTTGCTGTGATGCGCAACGGAAGATTACTTTTAGTGTCAACCCATGCTTTGCCCTTCCACGTGTCACGATAAGTCACTTCATATATACGCTGAGTGGAAGTCGTTTCATCGGCAAGTTCAGTTGCCTTAAAAGGTGTTTCCCTGCCGCTGAATAAAAGGATAATTTCAAAATTACCGGTCTCCATGTAGTCCTCGAAAGGTGAATATGAATCGCTCAACTGGGCGGTCTTCTCCTGGTGATCCAGAGTAAGTCGATTCTCACCGTCGTCGATAACAATTTCATCGGGAGATTCATCACGCAGCATCTTCCTGTTTTTTAACCACGATTGGATTTCCCTGACCTGACCGTTGGAACGGGTGACTTTCGTTACAATATGAATATTGTCCGCACTGTTAAACGCTTTTATAACATCGGCCCATGCGATCGTGTCATTGAAGCCTCTGATGCCTACGATCACAGCAACAGCAATTACGGCCGCCGTAGTGAGTTTTGTTATTCTATTTTTCATGATTGTATCTCCCACAAATGCCCTTATATGAGCAATCCTGCCCGTTTGCTCATGTGCTTTGGAACGACTGGGCAGAGAGGTCATCATTGTTTGTCGAAGACGGTCGTGATCCTGGTTAAATGCTTCGTATGCTTCGTTCAAATCATTATCCAACGGCGTTTTCATCGGATGGCCTCCCGTTCTTCAGGCATTAACTGTTTCAGGTGTTTTCGCGCCCTTTCGAGGATCCGGTAGTATCCCGACCTTGACAGGCCCATTACCCTGCGAGCGTTGTCGGCTGACTTGCCCTGCAGGTAAAACGTGTGCAAAGCTAATCGTTCTTTCTCCGGAAGCGTTGCAATCATTTTTCGAAGCATCTCTATCCGATCATCATCCGGCGGATCCGGAACGGCAATTTGTGCTTCACTAAGTTCAACACGCTTATCCTGCCCTCGCAAATTCCGGCGTAGCCATTCCCGGCAGCGCAGCCGGGCGATTCCAATAAGCCACTTACCAAAACGATCCGGATCGTGTAAGCGGTCTAATTTATTATACGCTCGCATAAAAACATCCTGTGCAAGGTCCTGGGCATCGGCAAGATTACCGGCCGTATCGTAACAGACAGCACGAATCAGTGGCGCGTAGCGGTCGTACAAGTTCTCATAGGCTGCTTTGTCGCCGGCAAGCACAGCCCGAACAAGCATTTTATCACTCGGCGTTGTCAACTCGGGGCCCTCAAG
>CAZTDF010000091.1:6708-17252 GCA_964612465.1 uncultured Pirellulales bacterium | reverse complement strand
GTATGGTCGATAATTGTTTTGCCGCGGGCGGTCAGCTCGCCGGTTTTCTCGTCGGTCAGCAGGAACCGGTTTTGTTCGGTCAGAAAGAATCCCGGTGCTATCGCGTTGACGCGGACGTCTTTGGAATAATTCTGGCAAACGTGCACGGCCAGCCACTGCGTGAAGTTGCTTACCGCCGCCTTGGCCGCCGAGTAGCCGGGAATCTTGGTCAGCGGACTGAATGCGCACATGCTGGAAATATTCAGGATTATCCCGCCGCCGCTCTCGGCCATTTCCTTGCCGAAGACCTGGCACGGCAAAAGGGTCCCGATGAAATTCAGGTTGAAAACAAACTGCAAAGCCTCGCTCGGCAGGTCGAAAAAAGGCAGGTCCGGCGACGTGGTGGCGTCTTTTTTATTTCCGCCGGCCCCGTTGATCAGGATATCGATTTTGCCGAACACGGAATTAATTTCCTCTTTCGCTGATTCCAGGCTCTCTTTGTTCAGTACATCGCACTTGACCGCAATGCCCAGGCCTCCACTGGATTTGATTTCTTCCGCAACTTCGGTTGCGGCGACTTCAGCCAGGTCAAGAATGGCGATTCTCGCCCCCGCCTTGGCCAGCGCCACAGCCATTGCGCTGCAGAGCACACCGCCGCCACCGGTGATAACGATAGTCTTGTCTTTTAAGTCGAATAAATCGCTCATTATACCTTCCTTCTTGTTTAAATATACTTCCTCAAAACAAGTTCATTCAAATCTTGATTAAATCACACACTTGAGGCAGAATATACAACGAGCCGATTGAGAATTCAACAGTTTTTAAGCTCGCGAACGGCCGGGGCGAAACTCTTAAGGATTAACGTATGGCAAATTACATGATAGCACGTTTTGATGAGATTGATGCGGTTAAATGTCCGTGCGGCTTTGCCAAAAGGGCGTTTGCCGTGCCGGACAATTCGGCCGCCACCATGCACATCGTCGATATCCAGGCCGACTCGCGGGTGCATTACCATAAAAAGCTGACCGAAATCTACCTCGTCTTAGAAGGCTCCGGACAGATGGAACTCGACGGCCAAAGTGTGCCGGTCGAACCTTTCACCGCCATCTTCATCAAGCCCGGCTGCCGCCACCGGGCCGTAGGAAAAATGAGAATCGTAAACGTCTGTATCCCGCCTTTCGATGCAAAAGATGAGTGGTTTGATTAGCACATGTTACTCAATTATGGTATAATACAAGTATGATACGTAAAACCGTAAAGAAACATGATTTAGATAACTTCTCGGAAATCAGGCAGAACCTTCAGTATTGGCTCAGCCGGCCTCCCGAAGAACGCCTGGCGGCGGTCGATGCCCTCAGACGTGAATATTATGGAGATTCACACCGACTTCAAAGAGTTGCTCGAGTTATTCAACAAGCACAAAGTTGAATACCTTGTCGTCGGCGGTTACGCCTTAGCCTTTCATGGTGCCCCGCGTTTTACCGGCGATATCGACCTGTTCGTCAGACCGGTTCTCGAAAACGCCAGGCGTATTCTTACTGCTCTGAACGAGTTTGGCTTCGGTTCGCTGGATCTGTCTGAGAATGATTTCACCACGCCGGGTAAAGTCATCCAGCTTGGCGTTCCTCCCATACGTATTGACATCATAACAAGCATCAGCGGCCTTTCGTGGGAAAAGGCCGACATGGGTAAAGTCCCCGGCCAATATGGCCGGACTCCGGCTTGTTTTATTGGCCGAGAGGATTTCATTACTAATAAGAAGGCGACCGGCAGAAAAAAGGACGCCTCAGATATTGAAGCCCTCGGTGAGCAATAGACCTAACGCCTTAATTAAGTCTGGTGGGCATGGATTTCTTTGTTATTCAAATACCCGACTACCCTTATTCAAAGAGCCGGATCTTCATCAAGCCCGGCTGCCGCCACCGGGCCGTCGGAAAAATAAAAATAATAAACGTCTGCATCCCCCCCTTCGACCCCCAAGATGAATGGTTTGATTAAGGCACATGTAAAGCCATGTCTGCCTGTCAGGTATCCCACCACCAAATGAAATCAGCACGTCCCCCGATCTCTGTACAAAAGAGACTGACTTCTTGATTAAGTTCTTATCCACGATAGCCGATTAAGCTTTATGCATGCCCGGATTCGGCTTCTTTGGTCCTTTTGGCTCATTGTCAATTCGAAAAATCATGGAAAATCAAGTTGCGGTGGCAATATCATGTGCGAGAGAATGGGCTGGGTCAGATTACTGGTTGAGAAGAGATTCCGTATCTCAGAGGCCGGCGCCAGGGATTTTATTTGGGATGTTTACTGATTTGCTAACATTTCACCGGAGGATAAAAAGCGGCACAGAGCGATGAAATCGCACTAATCATGTTGGAATACTCAAAAAGTTCGAAATATCGTATCCTCTGAGATAGTATTGACAAATCCTTATTGTTAGTTTAATATTGCTCTGAAAATTTCAGGAACTCTTAGGTTGGAGATATGATGAAGATTTCGATGATTCTACTGCTTTTTTTAATAGCGATGTTGATGGGATGTTCGAATTCACATAGCCGGGCATTGTCCTTATGGGAAGATCGGCAGATGGATGACGAT
Source organism: uncultured Pirellulales bacterium (assembly GCA_964612465.1). GTDB lineage: Bacteria > Planctomycetota > Phycisphaerae > Sedimentisphaerales > Anaerobacaceae > JAFGPJ01. Next base: position 14,675 of record CAZTDF010000091.1, on the reverse strand, counting down.
CAAAGAATATATGGAAGTCCTTATGAAAACTCTTATGAAGGCCCAGACCGGTGGCAGTGCGTTTGGCTGCCTACCCCTTTTTGAAATTGAGCCCTGATTTTATCTCCCGGCCTGTAACTGTCAATATATCAGTCATTACCCCATCCCTTTAGTCATCAACGGTTTATCAGAATTCTCATACTTTCTGTGCTATCTACAATACGAACTTCTATCCAGTGATGAGTCATGGAGATTCTTTTAGAATTCTTCAGACATTTTATGTGCTGATTCGTATAATACTTAACGAATTCGTATATCGTATAATGAATTTGGAATTAAGAATGAACAATTTTACCTTTTAACTTTTTTCTTTTGCCTTATTTCTTATGAAACTTTGTGGTTTCGTTGTTTTGTGGCTAATAGTCGATTTGAAAAAACAAAGCCAATTTGCCGGGGGCTGAAAATGATGCAAACTCAATATTTACAAAGGTATACGAAGTTTTGTTGCTCTGTAAGAGCCCGGAAAACAAAGCCAATCAAAGCCAAATTCCGGTCTTTTGCTGGAGAGTCGAAGCAATCCGAATGGGTGTGGAATGATGTCCTTAAGACAAGTTTTTCAGAATGCGGTTTTGAAAAAACAAAGCCAATTTGTGGTGGAGGCAAATGAACGCAAGTGCCTGTATAAAAGTTGATTATGAAGATTTCCGCATTTTTGGGCAGCGAGAAAACAAACCCAAACAAAGCCAATTTCACGCTCCCACACATCCGGCGATGGAGCGAGAAGTGAAGAATTGTTCGTTGCGACTGTTAATTAACCAGATTATGTCTATTTACAAACCAGACAACGATCGGTATTATATCCGGCATATAAGCCGATGTAGCTCAATGGCAGAGCACAGCTTTCGTAAAGCTGAGGTTGTGGGTTCGACTCCCACCATCGGCTGTATTGAAGCGGTATTGATATTTTTTCTCAGTTTTCGTATGTCTTTAGATGACACATCTGCAGAAGCTGAAGCAATGCTGTGCCGGTTGTATTGGAATATGACGACAGCACAAAAGGCGCAGCGGGTATTCAGCGCTTATCGTATGGGTAAAATGCTAAGTATGGGCGGTATCCGCATGAATTATCCTGATGCCACCGAGGAGCAAATATGGAATCTGTGAGCCAGACGCCATCTCGGCGATGAGCTTTACGAAAAGGTTTATCAGGGAAGAAATGGGAACGATACAGAATAGTCAGAGGTTGGTTATGGGCAATGCTGATAAGGCAGCGGCGATGTTTAATGAAGGTTTTTCGTGTTCGCAGGCAGTGCTCGCAACGTATTGCGAGCGGTTCGGCCTGGATCAGAATCAGGCCTATAAGATAGGCAGCGGTTTTAGCGGCGGGATGCACATAGACCAGACCTGCGGGGCGGTGACGGGTGCGTTTATGGTCATCGGATTAAAATACGGCAGGACCAGAGCGGATGATGTCGAAGCCAAGATGAAAACGGCCAGGAAAGTAGTGGAATTTGCTAAAAAATTTAAGGCACGCCATGGTTCTGTCGGCTGCACAGAGCTTCTCGGATGTAATATCAGCACTCTGGAAGGGTTTGAAGAGGCGAAGAAGAAAGATTTATTTAAACAGGTCTGCCCAAAATACGTGATATCGGCAGCAGAGATTTTAGATGAGATGTTTTGATGACTGAGCCGCTTAACAAAAAATCCGCAAAATTAAAACATATCCTGGAAGATCTGGGAAAAGTCGTCATTGCCTATTCAGGCGGGGTGGATAGTACTTTTCTGCTCAGTTCGGCGGTCGATACGCTTGGGGCGGATAATGTCCTGGCTTGCATGAATGTGGGGCCGTCCGAGCCCGGCAATATGTTTGAAAAAGCAGCCGAATTCGCCGGGAGAATCGGCGCCGAGTTTCAGAAGATCGACGCCGATGAGCTGAATGACCCGAATTTCACCGCCAACAAGGCCGACCGTTGCTTCCACTGCAAGTCGCATCTGTGCAAAACTCTGCGGGATATCGCAAGGCAGCGTGGTTTCGATAATGTGATATTCGGTACGAATTTCGACGATCTCGACGATTTTCGGCCGGGAAATCGTGCCCTGAAGGCCTTCGGCATCCGCTCGCCATTGGCTGAGGCGGAACTTACCAAGGACGACATCCGAGCCTTGAGCAGAGAAATGAATCTGCCGACCGCCGAGCAGCCCGCCTCGCCGTGTCTGGCTTCGAGAATCGTCTACGGGCTGGAGGTTACCGAGCAACGGCTGCGGCAGATTGACGAGGCGGAGAATTTCCTGAGAGGGCTGGGGCTCGTCGAATTTCGCGTGCGCCATCACGACACCGTAGCCCGGATCGAAGTGAATCCGAAGGATATCGAGAAGGTGATGACCGAGCCGGCCCGTTCGCAGATCGTCGAAAAGTTAAAGTCGCTCGGCTTTAAGTTCGTAACCGTTGATTTGCAGGGTTTTCGTTCCGGGTCGCTGAACGAGCCGCTCTCAGAGCAAGAGAAACGGAGAAATCTTTAATGGCAAAGGCTCAACGGTATTATGAAAATTGAATTTGTGGATAGATGTGAAAAGAGTGGCAGCCTCAAGCGCAGCTTGGGGATGGTTTCTCTGGCATTTACCATCCCCAAAGCCTTCGGCTTTGAGGCTGCCACCCAATCGTAGGCGGATATCCTACAAATTCACGAATGACAAAACACTATAAGTATAGGAGTCAAAATATGTATCACAGAAAAGTCTTCGCAGTGACGAAAAAAATCCTATCCTTGGGAGTCCTCTTAGGTTTATGGATGTTTCTGGGTTTTTGTTCCTGCGAAGCTGCAATGGGAGCTGATTCCAACCGGGCGGGAGCAGACGAACTTGAGCTGCGGATTATGACGTTCAATATCCGCTACGGCTCGGCCAATGACGGTGAGAACCATTGGAAGAACCGCAAAGAAATGGTCTGCGATGTTATCCGCAATCACCCGAGTGACGTGGTGGGTCTTCAGGAAGCGCTGCGTTTTCAGATGGATGAGATTCGCGAGGCTCATCCCGTGTACGGCGAGATTGGCGTCGCTCGCGAGGACGGTAATAACGATGGCGAGTACTCCTCCGTTCTCTATCGCACGGACCGCTTCGGCGTGGGCGAGTCGGGGACGTTCTGGTTCTCCGATACGCCTGAGGTTGCCGGCTCGAACACATGGGGCAATGCCTGTGTCCGCATCTGCTCCTGGGCCAGGCTCATTGAGACCAAGACGGGCAAAGCGTTCTATATTTTCAACCTCCACCTGGACCATGTTTCGCAGTCGTCCAGAGAGAAAAGTGCCGTCCTGCTGGCAGAACGTATTAAGAACCGAAGATTCAAGGAACCTTTCGTTGTGACGGGCGATTTTAACGCCGGCGAGGACAATCCGGTGATAAAGTATCTCAAGGGCGATATCGCTGTCGAAGGCCCGGACGGGAGTAAAGCCAAAACGCCGGTTCCAATGGTCGATACTTTCCGGGTACTGCATCCGGATGCCGCAGACGCAGGTACGTTCAACGGTTTTAAGGGAAATCGTAAGGGTGATAAGATTGATTTTGTCTTTGTGCCCCCGGCGACGAAAGTTCTCAAAGCAGAGATTCTATACGATAACGTCGATGGGCGTTACCCTTCCGACCATTTCCCTGTTGATGCCAGATTTCGTCTGCCGGTAGCCGGTGGTCGTTGAGCGTACTAACGGCCGGCCGGATTGCGAAAACTTTTCAGCGAACCATCCGGAATCCCCTTTGTTCCTCGAATAGGTTTCGATAGCTTGCCGGATGGTATAGCTTGAAGTCGATAGCGCGGATATATTCCTCAGGCCCGCAGTGTCGAACGTTTTCTATCAGCGAAGAAATCTGCTTTTGCGAACGAAAAGCGGTGATCGCCTTGAGCTTGTTCTCCAGATACGAAATCGGCGTGCGCATACGAAGCGTCGGCGGTTCGGCAAAGTCGCAATAAACTGCGTAGGTGTTGACGTAGGGCACTTTTTCCAGATGCTCGCCCAGCTCCGGCCAGATATTGCCCGCGGAGTGGAACAGGCTGATTAGAAACTCATCGTAAATGATGCGATGGTCGGGATGCAGATCATTCCAGGTCGGCAGGAAACATTGCGTCGGCTTTATCATCCGCAGATGATGCGTGAAGGCATTCTGCAGGCCGGTAAAGCCGCTGATTTGCACGGGATCGTCCGGATTTGCCGCACGCCGGCCGCGGTGATTGCTGAGCTGGCAGTCCGGGAAGCCGAGCCAGATGATATTCTTCTTCGGCACGCCCAGGCTTTGATAGCATTCGAAACTCTCTTCACGCCGTATATCGGCGATGCTGTCCTTCTCATCGAGGCTGCAATAGCCCATGCTGCCGTCGGTAACGATGAGTATATGGACGGGGACCTTTTCCCGCTTAGCAAGCTGGATGAGAAGACCCGCTCCCAGAACCGCATCGTCATCGTGCGGGCTTATCATCAGGAGCCGTTCTTTTTTACCTTGCCAGTGCCGCGAAACATCGGCAAGCTTCGAGCCGGTCCTTCGTTCGTTACCGACCAGGCGTACAAATTCGAAATTTTCTTGCATTCGTCTGAACTCACAGTTAGATTAGAAAGTTAACCATACAAAACAGGGCAACAACTGACTATTAATTTATAAAACAAGGATATACCAAGGATGGATATTATAAGCAGCTTTAGGGAGAAAGCAAGGGGGAAAAATCTGTCGGTTGTTTTGCCGGAGGGCAGAGACGAGCGAATCATTCGGGCCGCGCGGATACTTGAGGACGAAGATATTGCCCGGCCGATTGTGCTTGGTAGACCCGAACAGCTCGAAGCGGCGATAGAAACAGCCGGCGTCAATCTCGACGGCATCGAGACCATCAATCCGAAAAAAAGCGATAGGCTCGACTTTTATGCGGAAAGATACAGCGGCAAAAGGGAAGGGATCTCCGTCGCCGTGGCAAGACATGTCGTCGTCAAGCCGTTGTTCTATGGGGGTATGATGGTGGCGTGCGGCGATGCCGATACGGCCGTGGGCGGGGTTGCCAGCGCGACCACAACTCTGATTCAGGCGGGCGTCTTAACCGTCGGTTTGGTCCCCGGCATAAAAACTCCGTCCAGCTACTTTCTTATGGTGATTCCAAGCTTCCTCGGTGAAAAGGACAAATCCTTTATTTATGCCGACTGTGCCGTCAACGTCGACCCGACCGCCGAGCAATTGGCGGATATCGCCCTGGCTTCTGCCGTAAGTGCGAGAAGACTCTTAGGCCAGGAGCCCCGGGTCGCTTTGCTGTCATTCTCCACAAAGGGCAGCGGTGCCGGTGCGAGTGTCGACAAAGTCAGGCAGGCTCTGCAAATAGCGAGGCAGCGGGAGCCCGGTCTGGCTATCGACGGGGAATTTCAGGCCGACTCTGCAATCGTTCCCAGAGTGGCCGCAAAGAAAGTCAAAGATGAAAGTGCCGTCGCGGGAGATGCTAATGTTATCATTTTCCCCGACCTGAACTCGGGAAACATCGCCTATAAGCTAACGCAGTATATGGCCGACGCCCAGGCCATTGGGCCGTTCCTGCAGGGATTTGCGAAACCCATCACGGACCTTTCGAGAGGCGCCACCGTTGATGACGTCGTCGCGACCGTGATACTCACTTTGGGTCAATTGTTGGAAGACACAATGCTTGTATGAAACAGGCCAGAAGAATTTTTGAGAGGAAAGCGTGGAAAATGAAAATACTCGTCATTAACGCAGGCAGTTCGTCGGTCAAGTATCACTTATACCAAATGCCGCAAGCCGAGATTCTCGCCGGGGGATTTGTCGAGAGAATTGGAGAAGAAATCTCCGAACTTTCCCACTTTTATAATGGCAAAAGCTACACGGTGCCGGCAAAGATCGAAAGTGTCGAAGAGGCGATGAAACTTATACTTCAGACGCTTGCCGACGGGCAAGTGGGAGTTTTGCATCACATATCTGAGATCGATGCCGTTGGCCACAGGGTAGTTCACGGAGGCGAAGAATTTACCGGTTCGGTAATAATCGACGAAGAAGTCATAGCTTCAATCGAGAAATTTGCGGACCTCGCTCCTCTGCACAATCCGCCGAACCTTGCAGGCATCCGGGCTGCCCAGCGTCATCTTCCGAATACGGAACAAGTCGCCTGTTTCGACACGGCGTTTCATGCTACGATTCCCAAAGTGGCCTATATGTATGCTCTTCCGTATGAGCTTTATGAAAAGTACGGCATTCGGAGATACGGCTTCCACGGAATCTCGCACAGGTACGTTGCCCGGCGTGCCGCTGCTATCATGGGCAGGGGAAAATACGATATCAACGCCATTACGTGCCATCTCGGCAACGGCTGCTCCATTACCGCCGTGAAAGATGGCAGGTCAATTGACACCTCAATGGGATTGACACCATTGGAAGGTGTGCCGATGGGAACGCGTTCGGGAGACTTGGACCCGGCGATTCTCTTCTATCTTGCCGATAAAGGTTACGGTGCGGAAGATTTAAAGAATCTCTGTAATACGAAAAGCGGCCTGCTCGGCATATCGGGCGTCTCGAATGATGTCAGGAATCTCGAAGAATTGGCGGGAAAAGGTCACGCCCTGGCGCAGCTTGCCATCGATGTTTTTTGCTATCGCATCAAGAAGTACATAGGCGCGTATGCCGCCGTTCTCGATACAGTCGATGCCGTGGTCTTCACAGGCGGTATCGGGGAAAATGCCGTTTCACTGCGTGAGAAAATATGCAACGCTGCGACCCAGATAGGTGTGCAGCTCGACTACGCGGCAAACAAAAAAACAATAGCAAAAGAAGCTCAGGTAAGTACTAAAGACAGCCAGGTCAAAGTTTTTGTCATTCCCACAAATGAGCAGGCCGCCATAGCCAATGACACCTACGAAATCGCGACGCGGCAGACGGCCAATTGTTTGGAAGAGGCAATGGCATCCGTACAGGGTAATCCGGAGTAATTGATTCCTGGCTTGCTTAAAACGGGTCTATCCTGTGAATTATTTCAATCTGCCCTGTTGTTTGGTGTGTCGGGCCAGGGCGGCCGCGCCGATAATACCGGTATCTTCCCCGAGGGTGGCGAAGCATATCTCGACCGTCTCTTTTTTTAGGGTCCAGATATACTCGTCAAAGAAATCCTGTATTCGGTTCAGCAATGCATCGCCGGCGGCAATCATTCCCCCGGTAAAAATTATTCGCTTCGGCTCGGTTGTATGCAGCATATTTATGCACGTAATCGCGAGTGCCTTGGCAGTGACGTCGGTAATCTCTTTTGCCAGCTTGTCCCCGGCGGCTAAATGTTCGTAAATGTCCTTGCTGGTTATCTTGCCCTTTTCGTCGAGCACTTTTTTAAGGCTGGATTCGGCCCCGGCTTCAACGGCCTCGGTCGCCCTTCTTGCCGTCGAGTCGGCCGATGCGTACGCTTCGACACAACCCTTCTGGCCGCAGTTGCAGCTCCTGCCGTCCGGGTGTATGATCATGTGTCCCAATTCGGCGGCGTTTTCGTCGCACCCGTGCAGCAGTTCGCCGTCACTGACAATACCGCCGCCGATTCCCGTGCCGAGTGTAAAGAAGACAATATCTTTGACGCCTTTGCCTGCCCCGACGGTATACTCGCCCCAGCAGGCCACGTTTGCATCGTTATCGAAGACAACCGGCGCCCCGAGCTTTTCGTTTAGCATCCGGCAGATAGGAACGTTTTTGAATTTCGGCATGTTCGTGGAACGTATGATGATGCCCTCGCTGTATTTGGCCGGTCCGGGAGTTCCGATACCGATAGCGACAACGTCCTGCAGAGAAAGCCCTGCCTCAGCAATAAGTTCTTCGACGGTCTGGGCCATATTATTAATGACAATCTCCGGCCCCATATCCGCGTTGGTGGTGATCGATGTCTTGCAGCTCAGGTTCAGCTCGGAATCAAACAAGCCGATCTTGATGTTCGTTCCGCCCACGTCAATTCCAACATACGTTTCATTCATTTCTCGTTCCTC
>CAZTDF010000091.1:0-6608 GCA_964612465.1 uncultured Pirellulales bacterium | reverse complement strand
AATCCGGATAGCCGTCGGGGTGGCTGTTGTGCCATTGCCACGCAGTGGAGACCATTTCTTCCAACTGGGGTTTTTCAATTTTCCAGCCGAGCTCTTTCCTGGCCTTTGTGGCGTCGGCAGTCAATCTTGGCGAATCGCCGGGGCGACGGTTTACTTCGGTTACCTTAAAATCCTGTCCTGAAACCTTCCTGACCGTTTCAATGACCTCTCTGACCGAATGGCCCTTTTCGTTGCCCAGGTTGCAGATCAGCTCTCTTTCGGTTTGCAGCTTGTTAAGAGCCAGCAGATGCGCCCGGCACAAATCGTCTATATGGATGTAGTCACGTATACATGTCCCGTCTGGAGTATCGTAGTCGGCTCCGTAAATTTTTATATCGTTGCGTTTTCCCATTGCTGCCTGGATGGTCAACGGAATCAGATGGGATTCTGGTTGATGATCCTCACCTATAGTGGCATTGTTGCCGGCGCCGCATGTGTTGAAATATCTCAACGAGGTAAATGCAAGTTTTCCCGTTTGGCTTTGGTAGTGACACATTCTTTCGACAGCCAGTTTCGTTTGGCCGTAGGGATTGATCGGCTCGGTCGGTGAGTCTTCAGTAATCGGCATTTCTTCGGGGATGCCGTAAACGGCCGCCGTGCTGCTAAAGACGAACTTCTCCACGCCGACGATTTCCATCGCCGAGAGCAAATTCTCCGTACAGGAGAGATTATTGCGATAGTATCTAAGCGGCATTTGAACCGATTCGCCCACTTCAATAAATGCGGCGAAGTGCATGACCGCTTCTATGCTGTATTTTTCGAGCGTCTCGACGAGCAGCCGGCTATCGGCTAAATCGCCTTCGACGAATTCAGTTTCTCCGATCGCCGATTTGTGGCCCTTGCTGAGATTGTCGAAGACGACCGGCTCGTGTCCTTCAGCCGCCAGCGTTGCCGTCATGTTGCTGCCTATATACCCTGCTCCGCCGCAAACCAGCACTTTCATATTTGGTTCTCCGTCATTTGTAACTGGTGGTTCGATAGCCGTACGAGTCCTGTTTCAATTCGCTTGAGAATCTCCGCTTCAAGCCGTGAGTCCCTGCCCAGGTCGATCCAGGCCATCTGTTGCTTCTGCTCGGGATTAAGTTTCAGTCTCTGCAATGATAAGCTGCTTTGCGAGAACATCCCATAGACCCTGGCGCTGCTGCTGACCTGGCGCTCGGGCAGCGATAGCCTTTGGGCTTGTACGTTGCAGCCGAGGCATAATTTCTCATCTTGTTGGCTTATATCTAATGTCACGGTCCTGCGGATAGTGTGAAGGTTTGCCGCAAGGGTATTGTCGGCCCCTACGTTGTCGCTGCGCCAGAATTCGAATAATTGCGCTCCCGGCAGCGGCCTGGTTCGTATCAGGCCGCTATCAGCATCGGCTTTCTCGATCGTAAAGTACATATTGACCAGCACGTCCTCGGCGACCTCCATCAAATCGGTCGTGCCGAAGCCCTGGTCCCGCTCGACATAAAGAGTGTGGTCCTGCACCTTTACCTTTGGCGGAGTCGAATTCTGCTGCGCACAACCTGCTGCCATGAGCGTGCACGTCATAAGTGTATACTTGCACAAGCGATATGTGCTGCTGCGTTCTTGTTTTTTTTCGTTCTTCTGCATTTGCTTATCTGTAAGCTTAGCCTACAATTGCACTGATGTCAATGAGGTACATTTGCCGGCCGTTGCCGGCGTGGGGCGAGTCGATGACGATGCTTCGGCCGTCGGGGCTGAAGCGCGGGTGCGTATCACAGCGACATTCGCCTTTGTAGTCCGGCGGCAGATAAAAATGCCCGAGCGGCACAGTTTTGCCGGTCGCTACGTTGTAAAGATAGACGTTCTGCTTTCGCTCTTTGTCCGGATAGGCATCGTTTAGAATCCATTTATTGCCGGGCAGGTAGGTGCAGTGGCCGTTTCTTGTCATTATTCCTTTGCCGACGATTTCGACCCTGTCCGTCCCATCCTCGTAAAGATAGAATGCGTCGCCGTGCGAGGGGTGCCACGCCCAGGCCAAAATATGCCCCGGATCGCGCCAGATGAAATGCGATGTTTTGCCGTGAGGATCGACAACGTGAATATCCGTTCCGTCGGAATTGGCGGTGAGCATTCGCGTGCCGAAACTACGCAGGCCTGTTGCCCGCCAGCGATGCAGAAAGATGAATCGAGAGCCGTCCGTATTGAACAGCAGGTGGTTAAAGTAGTGCTTGGCATCCTTTGGATTGCCGGGGATTTGGCCGAACCTGGCTATATCGGCGAGGGATATTATCAATTCCCGGCCGCCCGTATCAAGATCAACTCGAAAGATGCCGGAATCCTTCGGAGCCGCGGCGTCTTTGTGCGGGTCAGGCAGACCGGCGTAGCCGTACCCGGGTCGCATGTCCTGAACCCGCCGGAAATCCGGCGCCACGGCTGTCCGGCCATCGGGGCTAACGGTATAAATGGGGTACGGCAGAGTTCGCTTGCTGCCGCTGTGAACATTAAGGATGTGGCATACGAACCGGCCATCCTGCCGGTCGTTGAAGATAATCTCGTCTTTCGAGCCGGGCCGCCACTGGAGCATACAGCCCTGCTGCCAGCACCAGGCGCTGCTTTGGCCAAGTTCCGTCCACTTCTCGCCGTTTTTGAGATCCACCATCCCGATTTTGATGATATCGTCGGCTTTGGGGCTGCGATGCTCGAAGTCGACCTCCATCCCGAGCGCGTACCGGCCGGCGGGGTCGAATTGCAGTTTGTCATAGTAGCCAAACCAGTGGAATTTCGGCCCCTGTGTGATAGCCCTAACCGGAGGCAGGCTCTGCAGTTTTGACTTGCGATTTTCGATTTTCGATTCGGTTGAGCCACCCAACACCGAGCCGACCAGGCCCGGCAATCCGAGCGAACCAATGGCCGTATTTAGCATGAATTCTCGACGATTGAGTCCAATATTGTTCATATCGGATAATTCTATTGATTAATACCTTGAATGCAAGCACCAAATGCCCACTGGGATAGTGCTATCTAAAGGATGGGCCGTTTTTATGCCGATGATGATATTATAGCGACTAAAGTGAGCTAAAGGGCCTAAAGTGAGCTAAAGCTACGAAGTTCATAAGCTTCTTACTAACTTTAGGCACTCTTAACTTTAGTCACTTTAGGCACTCTTAAAGGATTGAAATATAAAAATGCCCTCGATGCAGAGACAATCTGTTGGCGAAAAATTGCTGGCTTTACCCCTGGGGCAAAATGTCAAAAACTTTCTTAGTTATCTGACGGTCGAGGCTGGACTGTCCGAGAATACCGTTCTGGCCTACGCACGCGACCTTAAAAGCTTTCTGGGGCACTGTAAATCCAACGATATCAAGCACCTGTCGCAAATCAAACCGACAGTTATCCAGGAATATCTTCGAATCCTTACTCAGGACCAGAAAGGCGAAAGTTCTATTAAGCGGGCGCTTGTGGCTATCAGGATGTTCCTGCGATACGCCAAGCTTATGGGTCGTCTCGAAGATGACTTTACGGCAATTCTCGAAAGCCCGAAAATCTGGCAGAGATTGCCCAGCATTTGCAGTCAGCAGCAGGTTGTGAATCTGCTGAATGCCCCCAGTCCCGACGAGCCGTTCTTTCTCCGCGACAAAGCTATGCTTGAATTGCTATATGCAACCGGAATAAGGGCAAGCGAGCTTGCAGGCATCAGGATTCCGGACCTAAATCTTGATATCGGTTACCTGCGATGCCTCGGCAAAGGCAACAGAGAGCGTGTCGTCCCGGTCGGCAAAGTTGCCATCGAAGCGACGGTTGAGTACTTGGAGAAGCTCCGGCCATGGCTGGCCAAGCCTTTTAGTGACAATTTTCTGCTGCTTTCCCGAACAGGCCGGCCTGTGAGTCGTATTGAAGTTTGGAGATTGGTTAAGAAATATGCGATGCGGGCAGGGATGCCCAGAAATTTGACCGCGCATACGTTGAGGCACTGCTTCGCAACGCACCTTCTGGCTGGAGGAGCGGATCTTCGAAGCATCCAGGAGATGCTCGGGCACGTGGATATCGCGACGACGCAGATTTATACACACGTTGATCAGGAAAGGCTTAGAGAGATTCATAGAAAATTCCACCCAAGACCTTAGGTAAATTGTCTATTTTCTATTACTCACAATAAAATTGGTTGACTAAAAAAGTTTTCAATATTATTATATAATTACGAACGGGCAGAAACATCGCAAAACAGGAACCGGCAGTTTCTTAAAAGGCCATCTGAATGAGCGCAAAGCGTTTATATCTGGTTATATTGATATTGGCGATAGGATTCCAGCAGGCCGGTATCGCCCAGGAAAAGCCGCCCGTACCCGCTCAAAGCACACCTGCAAGCACGGAACTCGATCCCCAGTTAAAAGTGAACAAGGATGCCTTGCTCAATGGTTCCATTGACGCTGCAACCGTAATGTTATTCCACGACGATCCGAAAGCCCGGGAGATATTGCTTGATGCCCTAAAACAGAGTGAAAACAGCCCGGCGCGCATGGCGGTCTGTAAAGCGTTAATTCAGGCAAGGGCATCGAAAAAGACCGTCAAGAATGATCAGGATTTCATTGAGCCACTACTCGGCGTCTTAGACACTGAAACTGATGCCGAAGCCCAATTGGCTGCCGAAGCAACCCTGATTTTTGAGTACGACAAAATAAGAGATTCGCTCGAAAAGATATTTACGGACTCGAAAAAACCGGTCAAAACGAAGATAAATGCCATACATGCATTGAAACTTCGGCTGGATATGAAGGCGACTATTAGATTGATTGAGCTGGTCGATGACCCGGATAGACAAGTATCCGCTGAAGCGGAAAATGCCTTGCATTCTCTGGGTATACCGATAGGGGAAGATCCCCAAACTCGCAAACAAAATATAGATGCAATTAATCAGCAAGGTCAGGTGGCGTTCCTGCGGACTCAGTTGATTCGCCAGGATGCTCAGATGCGCAAGGAGAGAGCCGCATTGGACTTGTGGCAGCGGCGCTATAAATTGGAATTGGACAAGAGGTATGAAAGCATAAGCGAAGACGCGGCCAGGGGAGAATTCTTAGCTACGTATTTAGTCGATACGGAAACGGTTGTAAGATTATGGGCCCTGGATAAGGCTTATAAGTGGCGGGTCGCTCCGGGTTCGAAGCTGCCCGAAAAACTTGGTCCCGTTTTAATCAAACTGATTTCCGACGGCGACCGAGATGTCCGGCTGATAACCGCCGAACTGCTGGCTTTGAAACCGAAGTTGAATTCAGCTTCGGCACTGCTGGCACAACTCGGAGCCGAACAGGACGACCAGGTAAAAACAAAGCTATTAGAAGCGCTCGGTGGAGCGTGTTCCAACGCTATTTTGTCCAATCCTACAACCACAATCTCTCCTGAGATAAAAGAGATACGCAAGCAAACCCTGGAATGGGCTGCGAAATTTCTTTTTGAGAAGAATGCGGAAAAGGCCCGGAACGGTGCGGTAGTCATAAAAAAACTGCTCAAACGAGACGGATTAGAGCCAAAAGAGGTTGACAAATATCTTGTTTTGCTTTCGGAGAGATATAACAAACAAAAGGACAATCCCGACGGGACTCTAAGGGGGGAATTGCTCAATGAAATGGCCGCTTTGTGCGCGCAGGACAGCACATGCAAAGACAATGCGGCCAAGCTTTTTGAAAACTTGTTTGTAGAAGCCTTACGCGATGAAGCGAATTTCGTTCGGGAGGTTGCCGTAGATGGACTTACCTATATTAACAAGACGAAAGCCCTAAAAATACTAAGAAATGATTTTATTAATGATCCCAGTTTAATACTAAGAGAGAAAATTATTGCTCTGGCGAATGCAGTCGGCGGCAACGAAGACTTGAATTGGCTGGCGGAGAAAATCGGTTCAAACTCCGAAAGTGATCCGGCCTGGCAGGCAATGCTGAAAATATTCAAAGGCTCCGACGCCGGTGTCCTAAAGGAATGGATGGATAATCTTACCTTACAAAGTAGCAAAGTAAAGTTATCTAACGAGCAGAAAATCGATTTTCTTAAAATAGCAGAAGCTGCCAAGGGCAATAGCGACAACAAACCGGAGATACGTAAGAGATTAGCAGAACTGTATTATGAAACAGGTCAATTTGAACAGGCAGCAGACTATTTAGGTATTTTATATGAAATTGCTCAGACACCAGAAGGTAAAGAGGCGATTTTACCTAACCTATTGTATGCATGCTTGAGAGGGGCAAAACCGGAGCGTACAGCCGAGTTGGTGAAGAATTGCCTGACACATGGAGACTTAGATCCTAACAGTATTGTTGTGAAGTCGATTGACAATTACTTAAGCAAACCACCGGTCGGAGCTGATCCGAATGAAGTCCTTAAAGTATTAACCGCTATAAAAGTTCCGCAAGGCAGACCACAATGGAACCAACAGCTTGAGAGTTGGACAGATCTCCTGGGCAAAGCTAAAGAGCCGGACAAACCAAATCAGCAGAGTAGTTAGCCGGAAGTATTCACTTGTTTTTCAATATTTTCTGCCTCGAATGAGGCCATCCGCTAAGTGTATATTAATACCAAATACGATTAAATTGTGCACTTTTGTCATTTCAACCGGAGGGCCACGAAGT
>CAZTDF010000090.1:0-17302 GCA_964612465.1 uncultured Pirellulales bacterium | reverse complement strand
GCAAACGAATGGACCAGAGCCGGCGGCGTAAAGCCGGAAGAATGGCCGGAATGGTTGCAGAGATTTAAGGATTATTAAACAAACTGCATGGGCAGATCGGTAGGGTGTGCATCGCACACCATTTATTGATGATGAAGGTGTGCAGTGCACACCCTACCCGTTGTCGAAGGATATCGATCCTTCGTATGGAGAATTCAAATAAGGTATCCCCAAATTTTGGGACGATACCAAGGTTTTTTATTCAGAATCCTTAAATTATATTTCGGGCATTTCTCTACCGAGCTGTTTGTATGTTGCTTCGAGCGTTTCCATGAATCTGTCCCGCTGCATTCTTTCGACGTGGCCGTCGAGGAACAGGGCATTGATCGTGTCCTGACAGTATTCCGGATTTTCATAAATGACAATCTGCCTTGCAGGTGAGCCAGCATTCATCGTATGGCCGCTGACGTAGATATAGCTTGGCCCGTCGAAATCTTTTGGCTTGAGCGGCGAGTCGAGAACTTTGGAATCTCTATAGTACTGCTTCGCCTGCTCGAAATTCTCGGGCAGCTTTCCATCATGGTCGTCGGCATACATGATTACCGCCAATCCCAACTGTTTCAAATTCGACATGGACACGGCATTTCTAGCCTGCTCGCGTGCCCGCGCGAGGGCCGGCATCAATATCCCGGCTCCTACTCCAACGCCAGCCACGGCTCCAAGAGACGGTTCGATCCCCGCCCCGCTGTAATACGAGCGCATTCCCCGGGCATCGAACCAGGAATACTGACACGAAGGCCCCATATCCTGAGCGATATGTGACAGTTGCGGCAGGACAAACGGCAGTTTTACCCCGGCGTTCGAAGCGAACATAGTCGCCATCGGCCAGAATTGCTGTGCCGCCGTGGTTAACTGGGTAAACTGAAGCTTCGAGTCGCCATATTTGAAAGATAATAGATCGGCCGGCAGCTTCGCCGTTACCTTTCTGTATCCATCTGTGCCGCGTATCGATTTTGTACCCGAATTTATCTGGTTAATGGCCGATGTGAGCATCGCCGGATTAGAGACGATAACGACCTTATCACCAATTACTGTCCAGGTCGGCATGACCTGGGCCATCGCCAGCGGCATTACCGCCCAGGTATAAACGGTCCTTCCCTCCTGAACCTGCGAGCTGACCTGAACCATACCCTCGCTTTGCTCAGCGGCGAACTTTCCCAAAGCTGTCAGCGAATCTTCCCATAGCTTTGCATTTTTTAACTTGGCGATTATTACAAATCCGCCCTGGGGTGATTGCATTGTAACGCCGCCGGGAAGAACGTAGGAAAGTATCGGCCCGCTGAGACTTTCCAGCAGGCCCTGGCGAATCTTGAAATTCAGTTCCGACTCAATTGCGGCAATTCCCTGTTCGACTTCGCTAAAATCATCGCCGATGACGTTTCTTGCTGTCTTCATCACCGTATCGTATATTCCCGCTATGTCGCAATTCACAGCGGAGGCACTTATTGCGCCGGGATCGGCCATATCGAGCATTGTAAGATTTATCGTTTTGAAATTTGCGAAAATGCCCGTTCGGGGCTGCGGCATTTCCATAAAGCAATTACCAACTATATCCGGGCCGTCAAATCCCACCCTTTCTGTAAAGGACTTGATATTATTCAGGCCGAGTTCCCTGATTGCTGCTTCGACTGCACCAAATTCCTGCTCGCCGCCTTCCATTCTTGCGATCATACCTAAAATATCGAATACCTTCTCACGGTTGAAATGAATCACAAGAGCGTCACCGGTCCCGGGGACATTTTGAAGGCAAGCCGGCGCCGGCCTGCTATTGTTGCCCTGCACGTACTTCAGGGCCAATCCTTTGCCGTCGTTTATCGCAAAGACAAGGTAGTTTCCGACCCAGCCCCAGTATCCGGGAACGTCGCCGGGATCTTTCGGGCCGTGCAGCTTCGCTGAGCCTATCTCGATTTCGACAATGTCTCCTTCGTCCGCAAACGATTCCATCTTTGCCAATGATGCGGCCATTTCCGCCTTACGCGGTCCGGCGTCCAGAATAGCGAAACCGTAGAGCGGCGGGCCCTGGGCATTACCTTTTTGAGCGACGCCAATGACAAACGGTCTTGCCGTGACCTGGCGAATAATACCCTCTATCAAATTGACACCTTCATCATTCAATTGAGGCATATCCTGGATAACTTTCGTCAGGAGTTCTTTCTTGATAGCTTCACGAAACGTTATAACTCCCGCGTCGTTCCATATCCGGCCCATGATGGTTTTCTCGAAAGCCGGTTTAAGATCATCGCCGCCGCTGGTCGCGACGAATCCGACAACATCGTCGGGCAGCATAGTCAATAACTTCTCGGCGGCCGATGTTGCTGATTCGACCTTTGATGGGCACACCAAACTCATGAGCAGCAACTGCACACAAACGGCGGATAAAAGCAATTTTGTGTTAGACATGATAGTTCCTTTCAGAAGTATAATCTATTTCTGTATAATTTTAATAATGATACCAATAATTCTCACAACAGAACAACGACTAAATACACTTTCCTTACTAATCGGAATCCAAAGACGTAATGATTCCCAGTTCTTTTGCCTGTCGGTAAGTATCTTTCAGATTTTTTCTGATTCCGCCACCCAAAATAACATTATAAGTTAGAATCAGTCCGTCACAGACTATCTGCCCCTTCCATGGTAATAATACAGCCGAAACAAACACCGGCAAAGGATATGGTAACATCTCGGTAATCTCATCAGTTAGACCAAGCACTCCATAAGCTTTCGGCGGTTCATCGTCTTTTAGAAAAACGGTATAGTTTTTCAGATCTCGCTCGATGAAAAATTTGCCGGAAATATAATGCCGTAGCTTTAGAATGTTAGACAATTCTCTTTCGGGAAACTGATAAGGATTGGTGTGCACGAAGTCGTCAATTAAAGTGATGTTACTTAAAAGCTTGTCGCGCGCCCTGGCTCTGGTTTCATTTGAGGCATGTAGGAAAGTCTCAACATCGACAATATCTGCAATACCGCCTAAACGACCTGCGGCAAAACCAATTAGAGAACTATAGAGCGGAATAAATAATGATGCCTCTTCCGGCGGTAGTAGCATAGTGGTTTAATTTCCATCCTATTTTTTATTGTCAACATTTTCCGACACGCCAATGATAACGAAATTTAGTTCCAATTCGTCCATCAGGCTATTTTATTTGTCTCATCGCCACCATATACATTTTCTCACCTTCTATGTCATTCCTGCTGGAGCAGAGAATTCATTTCTTTTGCAGCTTTGAATATACCAATAATCGCTATCGCAAAGCAATAAATAAATCAGTTGTTACTGAGTCCAGTTACATATATAGTCTTTCGGTACTTCATCAAGACTGGAAAACACATCTTTATCGGGAAAAGCCGCTTTTGCTAAAGGTTTTACAAAGTGCTTGTCCCCTGTCAACAACGCATCTGCACGGTTTAACAGAACGACATATTCGATATCATGGAGATCGTGTTCGGCATGAACTAATTCTTTCTCTCTTCCACTACCTTTTCTGAGAAATGTATATTCGAGATAAAGAACAGTGCTAAGCCGGATATATTGCCAGCTCACCCATTCCCTTGATAGGGAGAACCTGTTTGCACTTTTAACCAAGTTCTTGAAAGCGCTTGCGGCAACGACGTGCACATCCAGCACATCGGCCTTGTCGACCCAGAAGCGCAGCCGATCTTCCTTGCTACCCTCCAACTTTACCCTGTTTCTGTCGGCCTCTGTAATGGTATCCAGAAGAAGCTTCTGAATGACAACAGTGCAATTGTTGAGAAGTACGCGAGCAGAATCCATATTTCTTTCTGCTGCTTCCTTTTCGTCTCTCATTATAAACCTGTTGCCACGTCTAAGATGTAGGCGCATGTCCGACGTCTCCTCGAGATCGGAAAGAAAACCATACGGCTGTGAGCTTTGACCTTCTCTTTTTATCATTGATCTTGTACTCCGACAGAAATATGCACCGGACAGGATCGTTTCTCGGAACCTTTTGAGAAGGCGCTCGTAGTTTTTGGAGTCCGTTATTATCTCCCCATAGAGAATTTGAGAAAGAACAAGGAAATGGTTTTGGGCAAAGGAGTACAACTTGTCTCTCGGAGTTCCTTGGAACAAATCTTTATCGATGACTATTTGTTTTGACTTCGCTATCACCCAAGGTTCTCCAAGACGACCTTTCGCATAAGGTCCGGGTTGCCGTTGGTGTCGGTGAAGAGTTTGAATTGTGCCATGGCCTGGTTTACGAACATTGAGACGCCGTCGATGGTTTTCATTCTTTTCTTTTTGGCCTCTTTGAGCAGCAGGGTCTGGGCGGGATTGTACACCGTATCGAAGACCGCCATCCCTCTCTTGAGATATTCCTTTGGCACGGGCGTGGCCTCGACATTCGGGTGCATTCCGATACTGGTGCAGTTTATCAGTAATTTTGCATCGAGATTCTTCAAATCGTCCAACGGCGCGAACTCGCAATCGAATTCGGCGGCGAGCTTTTCGGCTTTTTCGACGGTGCGGTTGTAAATCCTGATCTCGGCGCCGGCGTCACTTAGCCCGGCTACGATTGCCCTTGAGACTCCGCCTGCGCCGAGAACCGCGACGTGCAGGCCGTTCAACTTGGCTTTGGTGATTTTCATCCCGGAAGTAATCGCATCCAGTGCGCCGGCGTAATCTGTGTTATAAGCTTCCAGCTTGCCGTCCGGGCCGACGAGCAGGGTATTTGCCGCCCCGATTTTATGCGCAAGCGGCTCGACGTAGCCGCGGCTTGCCCGGACGTAAGCCAGGGCATTTTGCTTGTGCGGAATTGTGATGCTGAAGCCGCGGAAGTTCAGCCATTTTCTCAGCAGGGCATGATGTATAAACGAGTCGAATTCCTGCCGGCCCCCTTCCACTAACAGCGGCAGATAGAGCTTGTTCATCTGTTTGTCGCCGAAGCACGCATTGTGGATCGCCGGACTTAGCGAATGCCCGACCGGGTCGGCGATCACGCCGTAAAGCCTGGTTTCGGAATCTATATAATCGTATCGGAACAATTCTTTGAGGTCCTTGATGGTCAACTGGCCCGGTGCCGTGGCGTTTATCTCGTCGATACTTGCGAAGGTGACGAAGCAGCCGAGCTTCTTAGCGAGGATTCTGCTGATAAGGCCGCCGGGGCCCATGCAGAAGATGATTCGCTCGGCACTGGTCTGGTGCAGCAAATCAAAGGCGTCAAAGCAATCGGTGATGTGATTGGCCACGTAGATAAGCTTGGGTATCGCCACGGAACATACATTCAGGATGTTGCGATACAGTTTTCCGATGTTGTCGAATTTTGTTTCGAAATTGTGTGTCGACAGGATAAGCCGGCCCCTTGAGCTTTGTGACAGCGCCAGCCTGATTTTTTCCTGTCCTTCGATGGTGAGGAAATTTTCATACTCGAAGTCGATAAATTCCGCCCCGGCTTTCAAAGCGGCCGCCAGGATATCCACTCGAAGCTCCTGTGGATAATCAATCGCCCCGCCCTGCTGCTTGTCACGGCAGGTTACAATTATAGGGAGCTTTTTATCGCCGGCATTCTTTGCCTCGGCAATTAACTTTTTCAGCAGATCGACGTTAAGGTTCTCAAGATAATCGGTTCGCAGCTCAAGTATATCGGCGCCTGCGGCCCGCGCGGATTTGATTTGCGTCCCCGCCTGGTCGATATTTCTCGCTGCTATGGGAACGGCCAATTTTGTTTCCATGACACAACATATAGCAGCGAGCGGTTCTGAAAGCAAGAGCAAAAAACTCAATTATGGCACACAAAACCGGAATTTACTTGCCATTTAAAATGTTGCAAACATTACGTAAATAGGTTATGTTACCGACTTTGCGTCGTTTATAAAACCCAGGATTGTGGCCTCAGGCATGTTTGGGTGGTGCTGTTAGCTGAAAAACCTGGGTTTTCTGTGTATATATTGGTTTTATATGATGTTAGAGCAAGAGATTAAAATTCCAGCCTCGCCGGCCGCAAGCTACAGGATAAATATCGGAATGGACATTCTTGGCTCGTTGTGGCCTCGAATAGAAGCCGATTTTGCCGGGTACAACAAGTTTGTCGTGACCGATGAAAATCTGGTCTCGGCCGGCCATTTGCAGAAGCTCCTGGGGCAAAATGAGGTTCCCACTTTCATCATAAGCCCTGCCGGCGAAACTTTGAAGAACATAGATACGGCAATCTCCATAATTGAGGCAATGGAAAAGGCATATCTCGGCAGAGATACGCTTGTTGTCGCTCTCGGCGGCGGAACGGTCGGTGATATCGCGGGATTCGCAGCGGCCGTGTTCAAAAGAGGCGTGCCGGTCCTTCAGATACCGACGACTACCGTGGCTCAGGCCGATTCGTCTGTCGGCGGAAAAACGGGAGTCGATTCCAGCCTCAGCAAGAACGCATTCGGTGCGTTCTGGCACCCTGCCGCTGTTTATATCGATGTGGCAACTTTGGCCACACTGGATGACAGGCAGTTCCGGGCCGGACTTGTCGAATCCGTAAAGCATGCGATTATCGCCGACAGTGAATATTTCGATTTTCTCGAAAGCAATCTCGACGCGGTTCTTGAGCGAAAGCCGGATGTGCTGGAAAAAGTGGCCCAATGGAACTGCAAAATAAAGGGCCGTGTCGTCGAGACCGATCCGGGCGAGAAGAACTTCAGAAGAATTCTTAACTACGGCCACACCATCGGGCATGCGGTTGAGGCGGCCAGCGGTTTCGGGCTGCTTCACGGCGAAGCCGTCGCTATAGGTATCATCGCAGCCGGTCTGATCGAGATTGAAATGCAACTGGCCGAGCCCGGCAGGCTCGAGAGAATCCGGGGGATCCTCGAAAAACTCAATGTCCCGGTAACATTGCCGGAGAATTT
The DNA here is from genome assembly GCA_964612465.1 of uncultured Pirellulales bacterium. Taxonomy (GTDB): domain Bacteria; phylum Planctomycetota; class Phycisphaerae; order Sedimentisphaerales; family Anaerobacaceae; genus JAFGPJ01. The sequence continues at coordinate 10,414 of CAZTDF010000090.1, read as the reverse complement.
GGCTCAGAAGGATTTGATTGACTTGATAAGACGCGACAAGAAGGCGGTAAATAAATGGCCGAAATTCGTCTTAATAAGTAAAATCGGCCAGGTCCATTGTCACGATGGACAATACGCAGTCGAGGTTGCTCCCGAGGTGGTGGAAAAAATATTGGATAAACTTTAGAAAACATTCGTAAAAGTCGGAACATGTACAGATAACAAATCAAAGTGCTCGATTGCACAATCAGATACGGCGGACTTATCAACAATCTCGCTTTTTCCAACACCATTGAGGGCATAATTCATGATGCCAATTACGTCGACGGCTCGCTGTACGGCATCGGCCGGGCCCCGGCAATTGCTGCCTCGAATTATTGATGGATTTCCTGAAAAATCCAAAATTCAACCTGACTCCGATTTTGAAAGTGCTGCAGGGCCACATGATACCGATGCACAAAGAAATCGAATGGGGCTACATAATACCCTATTTCGTCACCGGCATATTGAACGAGCATCCCCGCTCTGCGATAGCATATCGAAAGACGGACGACAGAGACAAATACGCCGAGTTCTACGAAAAAATGCGCCTGCCCCAGGAATAAGAACTGATTCCATTTATTGCCTTATGTCTTTTCCGGAGGCTGTACTTGCCGCTTCAGATCGTCGGTGAGCATGTCCCAGAGATGTGAGTGCGCCTCAATAAGACGGGCGATATCGGCCAGATCCTTGAGCCGCTTGCTCTGTCTTCGCTCGGGCTCGGACCAGGCCTTCATCTTGCCTTTGAGCGTATCTTCCAGTGAAGCAACTCTCAGGAGGATGCCATGCACGTCAGCCGCGACGGCACGGGTAGGGAAATCCCGATAGAAATCCTCCGTGCTGAGCTGAATACTGACCGCCGAACGCCCCTTGAAGTTGATGGAACATTTGAATCTCTCGCTGTGGAATCCCGCTTCCTCAAGAACTGAAACAGTGCGCTCGACCGCTTCGGCGGCAACAACGAAGTCCACATCCTGGGTCACCATGGCTTGTTCCGCCCAGTGGTTCACCGCTACGCCCCCAATGGCGCACCACGTAATGTCCGCTCTTTCAAGGCAGTCGACCAGTCTCATAACATCATCGGTTCCACCGGACGTCTGCCAGTCGTAGAATTGCTTCGCCATCATATCTGCAAGCTACCTAAACATGTCATCCATTACATAATACATCGCCCCCGCATACTCTACTTGTATGTATTCGATTATAGCTGAAACGATATCAACTCATCCGGATTCTGTCAAGCGTCAAGAATCAATCCTATGCTCAACTGCACGGATTAGGGAGTTTTTTTCCTTGCCTTTTTGGTGGATTTGGGTAGATTTTGTAATTAAAATTCGAAATTGCTCGTTCGCGAGGTGCGGATTGACAATAACGAGAAATTGGAGATTAGGCTATGATAGGCAAAAAGATAAGACTCGAACGTATAATCGACCGCAATTCGCACAGGACGGTAATTATCCCGATGGATCACGGCGTAACGGTCGGCCCGATCGAAGGGCTGGCGGATATGCGAGACGCAGTTAGTAAGGTCGTCGCGGGCGGAGCGAACGCCATCCTGATGCATAAGGGGATTGTCCGGGCCGGGCATCGAGGAACAGGCAGAGACGTCGGGCTGATTATCCATCTTTCCGGCGGCACGGCGATGAGCCCCGATCCTAACGCAAAGGAGCTGGTCTGCACTGTCGAAGAGGCAATCAAACTCGGTGCCGATGCCGTCTCGGTGCACATCAATCTCGGTGCTGAGACCGACAATGAGATGCTCCGGCAGTTGGGTTATATCAGCGAGCGATGCCTGGTCTGGCAGATGCCGCTGATAGCGATGATGTACACTCGCGGGCCGAAGATCACAGATGAATATGACGTCAATAACGTCAAACACGCCGCAAGAGTTGCCGCCGAGCTGGGTGCTGATATTGTGAAGGTCGTCTATACCGGCAGCGTGGAGAGTTTCGCCGAGGTAGTCAATGGCTGTACCGTGCCGGTGGTGATTGCGGGCGGTGCGAAAATGGACAGCGACGAAGACATCTTCAAAATGGTTGAAGACGCCCTTCAGGCCGGTGCTGAGGGCATATCGATCGGCAGAAATGCGTTCCAGCATAAAGACCCAACCAAAATGGTCCAGGTTCTGAGTAAAATGGTCCACCAGCGAGCAGGTGTTGACGAAGCCGTCAAGATGCTGAAGGATTAGCCGGGGCGCAGGTGTTCAATCCATAATCTGTGATTTACGAGCAGGTAAAACAGTTAATTCCTAAACTGAATGCTGGAGGAACAATAAAATGAATCGTTACCAAACAACTATCTCGTTGATCTTCGGTTTTGCCGCAATAGTATGTCTTGTTGGTTCTACAGAAGTAACGTTGGGGCAGGCGCCAACGAAGCTCGTCCAGGCCAAAGACGGTTCCGGCATCGTCGGCTACAAAGACACTCCGGTCCTGCCCTGGTGCGGCTTCCACGTGCACGATCCGGACCGCCCTGCTCCGCCGAAAGTCACGCCGGGCCGGCTTGGCATCGAGGAAAAGGCCGGCACCGCTCCTTCTAATGCCGTGGCGCTCTTCAATGGGACCGATCTGTCCAAATGGAAACCTTCCAACTGGAAAATCGAAAATGGCGAGTTGATCGCCGTGACAGGTGAACTGACAACGAATCATCCTTTCGGCGATTGTCAGTTGCATCTGGAATGGCAGACCCCCGATCCGCCGCAGGGACACATGTTCGATCGCGGCAATAACGGCGTCATGCTCATGGGACTTTTCGAGATACAGGTTTACGACTCATACACGGAGAAGCTCTATCCGGACGGCCAAGCCGCCTCGGTTTACGGCCAAACCCCGCCGATGGTAAACGCCTGCCGTGAGCCCGGCCAATGGCAGACTTTCGACATTATTTTCTTCGCCCCGGTATTCAGGGACGGCAAGCTCGAAAAAGAAGCTTATGTCACCGTCCTGCATAACGGCCTGCTCGTCCACCACAACCAGAAAATTTACGGCCCGACCGGCCACCGGATTCTGCCGGTCTACGATAAGCCCATCCCGGAAAAACTGCCGCTGATTCTCTCGGCTCACAACAATCCGGTGCGTTTCCGAAACATCTGGATACGCCCGCTCTGACCGGAGATTCCATGCGAATGAACATTTCGGCTTAGCAAACGCTATTTCCGCGTCATTCCTTCGCTCGATTATCGATAAGCGAACAGCAGGAAAAAGTCGGAGTTTACTTATTACCTTGACATGTATATAATTATGTGTCGATAAAGGATTGTATATGGATCAAAAGGGAAACCAGTTCAGCACGTTTGCAGGTGTCTTCACGCCTTCGATCCTTACGATTCTCGGCGTTATAATGTTCCTCCGTGCCGGGTATGTGGTCGGCGAAGCCGGGATTCTTAATACGATTATCATTCTGTGTGTCGCAGAGATTATCAGTCTGCTGACCGCAATATCAATGAGCGCAATCGCCACGAACACGCCGGTCGCCGGGGGCGGGGCCTATTTTCTTATCTCACGTGCTCTTGGTCCGCAGTTCGGCGGCGCCATCGGCCTTGCTTTGTTTCTGGCCCAGGCTCTGTCTGTGCCTTTCTATATTCTGGGCTTCACGAATTCGGTCGTAGCCAGCTTTCCGAGCCTTAGCGCGTGGTTTGTCCCGATAGCTCTGGGCACGGCGGCAATCCTATTTACTATTAACATCATCAGTTCCGGATTTGCCATCCGTGTTCAGTACATCGTGATGACTATGCTGGCTTTGGCCATTGTCTCCTTTCTGGGCGGCGCTATCCTTCTCTTCGATCCGGAGTTGTTGCAGGCAAATATGGGCGCATCCTATACGAAGCCGACGATTGGATTCTGGACGGTTTTTGCGATTTACTTCCCGGCGGTGACCGGTATTCTGGCCGGCGTCAACATGTCGGGCGATTTGAAGGATCCCGCCCGTTCGCTCGTACGGGGCACCATGGCGGCCATCGCTGTAGGTTTTATTATCTATCTGCTCGAAATTATTTTATGCGGCGGTTCGCAGCAGCGCGGCGATCTGCAGGCCCAGCCGTTCGAGATGCTGGTTAAAAATGCCTTGTGGGGCACGGGCTTTCTGGTCATGGGAGGTGTCTTCTCAGCAACGATATCCAGCGCGGTCGGTTCGTTCCTCGGCGCGCCGCGGGTGCTGCAGGCCCTGGCGCGAGACAGAATATTCCCGATCCTCGGCATATTCGGCCACGGTTCGAAGGATAAGGACGAGCCGCGATACGGGCTTGTCTTGACGCTGGGCCTGACATTAGGCGTAATTCTCTTGCTGGGCGGCGGCGAGACGATGTCTGCTTTCGATATGATCGCCGCTATTGTCACTATGTTCTTTTTGTGTACCTACGGCATGATAAATTTAGCTGCTTTTGTCGAATCTTTCGGCGCGAATCCGTCTTTTCGGCCGAGTTTTCGGTTCTATCACTGGACTACTTCGATTCTCGGATTTGTTGCCTGCCTGATCGTGATGATTCTGATCGATGCGTTTGCCGCCCTGGCGGCTATCCTCGTCATTGCCGGGATATATTTGTATCTGAGCCGCAGGGTATTTCGCTCGGCATTCGGTGACGCCCGGCTGGGTTTTCAATATGCATTAGTGGTACGCACACTGCAAAAACTTCGCCGGATGACGCCCCACGCAAAGAACTGGCGCCCTACCTTCCTTGTCATGGCGGGCAATACAAAGACGCACATGGCGCTGATTAAGTATGCGGTCTGGATGGAAGGCGGGCGAGGCCTTGTCACGGCGGCACAGGTCATATCGGGCGACCTTGAGATTTACGCCGCTCGCGTCGAGAGTCTCCGTGCGGCGATGGACACGTTTCTTCGGAACAACTCACTTGCGGTCTTTCCGGAGGTTGTCTTTGCCGAGGACATGGATGAGGGTATTCGTACGCTGGCACAGGCCCATTCGATCGGTCCGCTTAAGCCCAACACGGTATTGTTTGGCTGGCCTCACAGCGCCGAGCGTGCCGAAGTAATGTTCCGTAACGTCTGGAGCATCGCTGCGATGGGCAAGAGCATGGCAATTGTGGTCGACAAGGGTCTGCCGTCGGAAGTTCGTCCCCGGCGGCGAATTGATATCTGGTGGAGGGGCCAGCAGAACGGATCGCTGATGGCTACGCTTGCGCATTTGCTGTCGCTGAACTGGGAGTGGCGTGACAGTTATATCAGGATTCTTCGTGTCATCGGGGATATCGCCGGTCGTGACTCATCGCGTCAGGCCGTCCGCAAACTCGTCGAAGCTACCCGCATCCGCGCCGAACCCCGCGTAATTGTATCTTCCGAACCGTTCTATGACGTGTTTCGAAGCCATTCAGCCAAAGCGGATGTGATTTTTTTGGGTATGGAACCCTCCGAAGAAGAAACATCCACTCAGCTCTACAGCCGCATCTCCGATCTCCTGGCGGACATGCCGACAACGATCCTGGTCCATTCCAGCGGTGAAGCCGATGTGTTCGTATAACCACGGGCTTTATTTATTGTTTCGCTGAGACGTACTCGTAAAGATATCTGACTACGGATGGCTTTGCATCTTCAAAAAACGCACCGCGGCCCGGACTCTGAGTAGCATTTTCATAACTGTGCAAAGGAGCAATCGAGGCCTTTACGGCAAACGGGCGTTCGACTTGGCGGATAGGTATTAAATTCATCGTGAGTTTATCACCCACTTTTCTGCGGCAATTCTTGCTGTATACGCCCCGAAAACTCAAGCTCTCGCCCTGGCAACTGCATCTTTCTCCATTGGCTAAGATGCATTCGATTCTAACTCTGCCGTCATCGCTTTTCAGCCGCCGGAATACCCGGGCGTTACAGATTCCGTTGAACGTCTGGTCGTCAAGGGGGGCAAGGACTTTTGAGCAAAGCTCGCCGTAGATCTTCGAATTCAAATTGATTAATCCCTCTTGATCGTTACTCAGGGATTCTTTCAGAACTTTGCGCAATGAGCGAATGTCCAGCCAAAATATTTTATGCTCCAGCCTGCTCAGGATGCTCAAAAGCTCAATGCCGAAATGCCTGGGTATGTGGAACGCCCGCTTTACACTTTCGTTGAAGATAATGTGGCAGATTTCACGCTTGTCATCCCAATCCAATTCCAGAAGCATTCCTGCGATACTGTTTGCCACTATGTTTTCATTCTCTTTGTCGGCCATTATGTTGCCGACTATGTTCCGTATGTGAACTAAGTGCTTTTTGCCCGCCTGCTCGATAGCATATTTCAGCGGTTCTCTCATATCTGCCTTAAATTGCATATCGAAATACGCCGATAGCGTTGGGTCGTACACATCCGACAACAGGCCTAAAAAACGCCTGTACGTTTGCTGGTATTTCTCCGGCCCATACGATGAGAATCGCAGCATTACTTCCCTGAACGGCTGGTAGTTTTCGTTATCGTCCACCGATTTAAGAATCTCGCCCAGATAATGGCGAAATCTGTCCGCAATTGTAGCCAGGCGGCTGTCTCTCATCGCATGCATTTGATAGAGCAATTTATTCAGGCATTCTTCCTGCCGCTCAGGATTGAATAACTCTGAAATAATGCCGATGCTTGTATCCGGCCAGGTCGCGATAATCCGTTCATACCGTGACGTTTCGGTCTCTTTTTTCGGTCTTCGGCGGCGATTTTCAAATAACCAGAAAGCAGGTGAACTCAGCAGAAAATAATAGCCCGGATGCCGGGCGTTTTTCCAGATGCGCCTCAGCTCGTTGACGGCAAGTGACATCACTAAAAAAGCCAGCGGTATACGGACTGCGGCTGCTAATTTATCACCCGTCGTATCCACGAAGAATGCATCCATCACAAGTAGAGCGACGATCAGGTTGACAAGGATTGCCATTACCAGGTGGCGCGCAAGTTCTCTCATGTTGTTTCTGCTTAAGGTCATCGTATTTTCTCCGTAAAACAGATTCACAGATTCCTTTCCAAAACAATTATCCCAGCCGAGAACGCAGAGCGAGAAAATCTACGTATCTCAACCTAAAATACCCTTTTATCGGTACATCGACAAAAAGAGCCGTTTCAGCACAGAAAATCCGCCTATAAAACGAAAAAAACCGATAAAAAACACCCAAAATGGCATATATACAGAAATGATATCAAATATAGAAAAGGCCGAATCATACTCAATAAAGGACATTTTTTGTTTACTTCCGATAATAATAGTCCTGAGATATGATTGCAATTGAGTTGATCTCGTATGCTATGAAATCCCACCGTTTGCATATTCCTGCATGAGTATTTGTCATACCCGCAGAAGCGGGGTATGTGTTTAGCCAGAGAAAAACCATCCCCATCCCGATGAACGACAATCGGGATAAGGCTGCCACCCAATAGATTATACCAATTGTGATTAAAATCTGCGCCTCTGTCATCTCGACCGGAGGGCCGCGGAGCGGCCTGAAGTGGAGAGATCTGGCTGCGAACGAAAAGCAAGTTCAGTCTGAATCCAGATTTCTCGACTCCGCTTCGCGGAGTTTACCCTGAGCGAAGCCGAATGGGCTCGAAATGACACGAACAAGCGCATTGATTATGCACAATTGGTATTAGATGCAAAATGGGTGGCAGCCTCAAAGCCGCAGGCTTTGGGGATGGTCGAGAATACCAGAGGCCGGCTAAACACATACTTCGCAGGCAGGACAGCGCGAATCGGTCAGTTTGAGTAATTAAAACCCTGTTGACTTATCCCCGGATTGCCGGTACATTCATATTCAGCATTTAGTACGTGTACGTAATGTATATCTGAGAGATATGATGGCGACAGGTCATGACATTGCGATGGGGTTGCGAGCGGCATACTTGTCTATGCATCGCCAAACCAACTCCTGTTTAGCCCCCCATAAGATTACAGCCGACCAATTCGTACTCCTTGCATTGCTGGCCGAACAGGATGGAATTACTCAGCAGCAACTCGTCCGGCGGGCCACTTCCGATCCCAATACGATCCGGGCCATGCTCGTACTGCTGGAGAATCGAGGACTGGTGAGACGGCAGCCGCACCCCGCCGACGGCCGGGCCCGCAACGTGACCCTGACGCGCACGGGACGCTGTACCTACGCAAAGCTCTCAAAGCAACTCAGGACGCTCCAAAAACAACTGCTGGATCTCTTTCGATTAGAAGAAGCTGAAACCATGATTGAGTTGCTCGGACGGATTTCCGAGGCAATGACGCATACGGAGAATCACCACGGCAAACCGCGGCTCAGAACATCTGATGCCAAAACCTTAAGTTAATCTAATGAAAGGAAAAAATTATGAACAGTTCCAAAACAAACATCCTGGTTATAGTTGTTATGGTGTTGACAGTATTCGCCATGACTTACACCGCACCGGCTCAGCGCCAGCGTTCCCGCGGTCCCCGGGTGGTGTCGCCCGAGGTTGCCGCTGACCGGCACGTTACGTTTCGCATACTGGCGACCAAGGCCGAAGAAGTGCTCCTTAGCGGCAGCGACATTCCGGGCGTCGGCCGGGGTGCGGCCATGACGAAAGACCCCAACGGAGTATGGGAGGTAACTCTTGGACCGATCGAATCGGGGGCCTACCGGTACAACTTCAACGTGGACGGCGTATCGGTAATTGATCCCAGGAACTCGGCCACCAGCGAATCCAACAATAACACATGGAGCCTGGTGTACGTTCCCGGGGCGGATTTCATGGACACCAGGGATGTGCCACATGGTGCCGTCGCCGAGGTCACTTACTACTCAAAATCGCTCAAGCGTTTCCGCCGAATGCATGTTTATACGCCGCCGGGATACGAATCGGGCAAAGGCAAATATCCGATTTTTTATCTGCTGCACGGTGCATCCGATTGCGACGATTCGTGGACATCCGTGGGACGTGCCGGATTCATCATGGATAACCTGATAGCGGCAAAAAAGGCGAAGCCGATGGTAGTGGCCATGCCCGCCGGTCATACTGGCTCCTTCAGGTTTGGCGGGCCCAGGCCATCCGTTGATGAGTTCGCACAGGATTTCCTGAACGATCTGCAACCTTATGTAGAAAAGCATTACCGCGTGTACGCGGATCGGCAGCACCGGGCGATGGCCGGCCTGTCCATGGGTGGCGGCCAGACGATTAATATCGCCTTTCCAAACCTGGAGGAATTCGCCTACATCGGGGTCTTCAGTTCGGGCATCTTCAGCCTCAGACGTCGCGGTTCCCAGGAGGATTCGGGGCCCACGTGGGAGGAGCAAAACAAACAAATGCTGGACAACGACGAACTGAAAAAAGGATTAAAACTCGTATGGTTTGCCACAGGCAAAGAAGACTTTCTTATCGAAACCTCCCGGAGCACGGTTGAACTATTCAAAAAGCATGGTTTCGATGTCGTCTTCAAGGAAACTGACGGAGCCCATACGTGGATCAATTGGCGAGAATACCTTAACGAATTCGCGTCACAATTATTTCAGTAAAAGGCTGGTTATTCGTACAATATTGGTTTCTTTCTCCAGTCTTTGTCGATGTCGTGTCGGTATTGGCTTACCCGCGGGCGGCGCCGGCGCAGGCGGACCGATTCGATGCCGAGATAGCAGCCGCCGGAGATCGGGTTTTTGCCGAGGCACTCCAGACGCAGCTTGTATTTGCCCGGCTCGGGCCAGAAGTCCAGCAGGTGATATTCGCGAGTCGAGGTCTCACTGCTGTAAAGGTCCATGCCCCCGCCGAGCTTAACGCCGTTCAGATACGCCTGGTATTTGCCGTAGTCGTAAGACCGCGTCATGACCAGCAGCAAACGCTGCGGCTCTTTCTTCTCGACTTCGAAGGGAATCTCCACCCAGGCGTCATCCTGCCCATCCGGCTTGTAAAACAGATGGCCTTCGGGATAGATATCCAGATTCTGGGCGACAGCTTCACCTTGGCCGTGATAATCGCTGGCCGTATATTCGCGAGCGGCGATGATTCTGTCGAGGTTGGGCAGTGTGCGTTGCCGGGCGTGCGGCGCGCGGGCCTCGAAAGTGGGCTCGCCAGTCTGGTACCAAAAAGCCACGCTGGAATAATCATCTTCGCGCTCGTTCCAACTGTGGGACCTGTACTGGGGATTCTCGTCCGGCGACATCCAGCCGAAGTGCTCGAATGTCACCTTGATTGATTTGCTGAAAACTATCGGGTCGGTGACGTGCCACCGGTAGGCGCTGGTATGGCCGCCGACGATGCCCCACTGGTCGAAGTACGGGACGCCGAAGAATGGCGTGCTTGTGGTTTTCAGTCCCCAGGCGGAAAGAAAATAATCTTCCGTCCCTGTGCCCCAGATCGAGGCGTTTTGTTCACCGTCGATGTAGATTTTCTCGTCGCCCTCGCCGAACCACGAAGGGCTGCGAGTCCGCACGCTCAATACGGTGCCGACGTAGTGACCTCTGCCCTTGGTATCGAGCAGGATGTAATCCTTGCC
>CAZTDF010000089.1:1588-17400 GCA_964612465.1 uncultured Pirellulales bacterium | reverse complement strand
ATTAAGTCCAAGGTACGTTTGAAAAGGTGCGATTTGAAAAAACAAAGCCAATTTGGTAGGAGTGGATATGAGTTTAAACTTAGAATTAACAAGGGATTATGGAGGAAAACAGAGATTTGGACTTCGAACAAACAAAGCCAATCAAAGCCAATTTTGCTACTCCCAAAGGGGTAGAGCTGGGGCTGGGCGACGATTGCAACCGGGATATGATGGTCTGTAGAATGGAAATCTGGTATAAAGCATTAATTACACGTTCGACAGGAATTTTCAGATGCTTATAGCAACGTTTGTAAACTCGGGAGGTAACTCATGCTTAAAAGAAAGAACACACAAATAGTAATATTCTTAGCCATAAGTACGGCGATTTGCCCGGCTGCCGAAAGATCCGGTGAATTAGTGAGTGTAATCCCGCAGCCAGTTTCGATGGAAGTTAACGATGGTTACTTTAAAATTACGCCGGATACGCGTGTGATTAAGGAATATCCGGCTGCAATTAATGTCGAGAGGTTCATCGACGCTCTGGCACCTGCGATGGGTTACAGGTTGAGCAAATTCGTTGGCTTGGAGCGGCAAAAGAATTGCATAATATTGAAGCTTGATAAGGATTTATCCAGGCTCGGTAATGAGGGTTACATGCTCGGGGTTTCTCCGAGGCGTATTTTGATTCATGCGAAGGAGCCGGCGGGGCTTTTCTACGGCATCCAGACGCTAAGGCAGCTTCTGCCTCCGCAAATCTTCAGCAAGACGAAGGTCGAAGGCGCCGAATGGAATGTGCCGTGCGTGAGGATTACTGACTATCCGCGTTTTGGATGGCGGGGCCTGCTTGTCGACCCGGCACGTCACTTCATACCGAAGCATGATATGAAACGTTTTATCGATATTATGGCATTGCATAAATTCAACAGCCTGCAGATTCACCTTACCGACGACACGGGCTGGCGGCTGGAAATCAAGCGGTATCCGGAATTGACGCAGACCGGCGCCTGGATGGATTTTACCACGATGCGCAGCGGGGAAGAGTTTGGAAAAGCCGGCGATAAGCATCACGGCGGATTTTACAGCCGGGATGATATTCGCGAAATTGTCCGTTATGCCGCCGAGCGTCATATTAAAATATTGCCGGAGATTGAAATGCCCGCTCACACCGGGGCGGCGATTATTTCGTACCCCGAGATAGGCCTGTATCCGGAAAAGCTTAACGCTCTGCCAGTGCTGAAGCGGTGGAACGTCAACGAAAGGGTCCTTGCGCCGCGTCCGAAGACGGTTGAATTCATGCAGGGCGTGCTGACCGAAGTGATGGAATTGTTTCCGAACAGGTATATTCACATCGGGGGCGACGAAGCGAATATCGAGCACTGGAAGCAGAGCGAGGAAATGCAGGCTTTGAAGAATGAGCTGGGCCTAAAGGACGAGGCCGAGCTGCATAGCTGGTTTATCAGACAGATGGATTCGTTCCTGACCAGTCACGGCCGGAATCTCGTCGGCTGGGATGAAATCCTCCAGGGCGGGCTTGCCCCGGGCGCGACGGTTATGTCATGGCGGGGACAGCAGGGTGGTATCACCGCGGCCAACGCCGGGCACGATGTGGTCATGGCGCCGACGTCACACACTTATTTCGATTATTACCAGGGCCCGTCCGACAAGGAGCCCTTGGCGATAGGCGGCAACCTGCCGCTCGAAAAGGTTTACGGATTCGAGCCGGTTCCGAAGGACATCGCCGCCGAGAAGGCCGGGCATGTCTTAGGCGTCCAGGGCCAGCTTTGGGGTGAGTTTATTTCTAATACTCCGCATCTTGAGTATATGGCCTATCCGCGTGCGGCGGCTCTGGCCGAGGTCGGATGGTCGCCGAAGACGACGAGGAATTACGAGAACTTTCTTGCCCGGCTCGGCCGGCACCTGAAGCGCCTCGATGCCGCGGGAGTAAATTATCGAAAGCTCGACTGAGTGACATACTTTAATGGTCTGTTAAATTTTAATTTAAATCTTAAAGTGTGGCAGCCTCAAAGCCGGAGGCTTTGGGGATGGTCGATATGCAAAAAGCTATCCCCAAGCTTCGCTTGAGGCTGCCACCCGGTCACAAATAGATGCTTTACAAATGCATGCTTGACAAACTATCAGGGCCAGTCGAACTCGGCCACGACGGGCGTGTGGTCGCTGGGCCGTTCGGCGGCGCGGGGTTTTTTGTCTATGTAGCAGGCGGTGCTTTTTTCCGCCAGGGGGACGGTGGCCATGATGTGATCGAGGCGCCAGCCGAGATTGCGGTCGAATGTGTTTCTCATTCGATAATCCCAGAACGAATATTCGCCGGACTTGCTGCAGTGCTTTCGGAATACGTCTACGAAGCCCCAGGCCATAACTTCGTCCAGGGCCTTGTGGACATCCGGATGAAAGCACACGTGTCCCAGCAGCGTTTTCGGATCGTAAACATCGATGGGCTTCGGCGCAATGTTCAGGTCACCGACCCAAAGCACGGCGTCTTCCGGCGTAAAATTATGCTGGAAATAACTAAGCAGTCGGCCGAACCAGTCGAGCTTGTACTGGAACTTTACAGATTCGGGCATGTAGCCCTGCGGGACGTAGGTATTGACTATGGAGATGCCGTTGATGTTCGCTTTGATAAGGCGCGGCTCGTCTTTGGGCTCGTCGGGCAGGCCGTATTCTGTCTGCTCGATTTGGTGCCTGCTGAATATGGCGACGCCGTTGTAGCTTTTCTGACCTTTGAAAACGTAATGATAGCCGATATCGTCGAACGCCCCAGCGGGGAAATCGACGTCCTGAACTTTGGTTTCCTGCACGCAGAGGACATCGACCAGATTGTCGGTGAGCCATTTAAGGACTATGGGCAAACGTACACGCAAAGAATTTACATTAAAGCTGGCTATTTTCATTTATTGTTCGGCTTTATTTGTCGGTTCAGTATTACCGCCTCGCCAGGTTCCTTTGGCCTCGTGGTCCAGGGCGGCGTATTTTTTGGCAAGGTCGATTACGGCATCGTCGCTCTTGTCGACGTACAGTTCGAGCCAGTAACCTTCGACGCCTTGCTTTGCAACGCGAATGCCCGCGGCCAGGCGTCCCCGATGATCGCCGCCTGCGCTGTCGCCCGCGATCAAAGCCGCCATCAAACGGTCGGCAAGGCTGCCTTCGGTTTGTTCGTATGCCTTTGCCATTGCGAAGATTACTTGTTGTCCGGTCAATGTGTTGCCCTGGCAGGCGTAGTATTTACCCGATACGGCTCCCCACCACGTGCCCGACGGATCGGCATTGGCGGGATTGCGGTTTGCCGCCCGGCCCGACATGTCGATGACGGCCAGTTGGCGCTTGTCACGCTGGGCGTCGTCACGCAGCAAATCGGCCAGGACCTGCTCGGGCAGGTCGCCTTTGGCGAGCATGTCGAGTGCGGTTTGGCCCCAGTCGGGATTGTGCCAATGCTGAGTGCAGAATGCTCCGACGCTGGGGCGCGCGTACGGGACAACCTTACCGACCGCGGGATACTTGCTTGCCACAGCCGCTCCGCAAACACCTGTTTCTGGATCAACTGCGACGATGGAAAATGTCCCGGTGACATCGGCTTCGGGCCGAAGTTCATTAGATTTGTTCTGGCCGATTCCTTTTGTGCGATACTCGTCATGGTACAGACCGATTTTATCTGCGGGGATTTGCTGAAAGCCCAAGGCGAAGGCGGGCGAATCGGGTCGCAGCCGAAAGTCCTGATGCTCGGCGTCCACAAAATGTGGATCTTTATCCACGAGGTTGTCCTCGAATTTAATCAGCGGCATTGCTTTGTTTTCGACGTCGAGCCATTTTCCGCCGAAGGAGATATTCCGCCGGACAATATTGCCGCTTGGCCGGCCCGGAGAATCGTCGAGGATATTAACGAGGCGTGGGTATTTTTCGCTCCAGGGCGGTTGCTTGTATGGCATCGCCTTGAGTCGCTGCGGCAGCGTGCCGTCCGCTTCGACGTGATATGCCATCCAGCCGATTCCGCGAGCGTCGACGTGAACCGAGGCCTGGCAATTCACGAAAATGTTATTCTCGACGAGATTATCCCTGCCGCCGCCGATGAACGCCGCCCGGCCCGCGCGGTAGAATATGTTGCCGATTATGGATATTCCGCTTGCCGCATCGTCCAGATAAACGGCCATAGCACCGTAAAGACCCGGACCTTTGATGTCGTGAAAATAATTATGGCGTATAATTGTGCCCCTGGCCGTCCAGTCGCGGCCCATATAAAAGGCCCCGACGTCGCCGGTCTCGAAGCACACGTTATGTATTTCGTTGAACTCAATCGTGTGGTCGTTGCCGCTTAGCTGGATTGCATTGTGTGGACCGTCGTGAATCACATTGTGCGCGACCTGATTGCCGACACCGCTGACAGAGACGGCGGGCCGATACGTTCTGTAAATGCGGCCGAAGTGATGTATGTGATTGTTCGCCGCGCGATGTCCCGCGGGCGTGAGGCTTTTACGCTCGCCCCCGCTTAAAGACACGCCGCCTTCGGCGGTGCGATAGATGTCACAGCCGAGTACCGAGTTATTGTTGCCGCCCGAAATGCTTACCGCCCAGCTTCCGGTGTTTCTGATAGTGCAGCCGGCGACCGTATTTCCCGTACCGCCGGTTATGGTTACGGCGGTAGATCGAGTCGCTTCCAGGACGAGATCGCGGATAGTCACCCATGAGCAGTCTTTCAGCACAAACAAATGCCGGAGCGTTGAGAGAACTGCTTTGCCCTGGTCTATGGGAGACGGAGGCAGGAAATAGAGGATTCCTTTCTGCCGGTCAAGATACCACTCGCTGGGCCGGTCCAGCTCGGCAAGTATATTGAGCGCGTAATATCGCTGTCCCTTGCGATAGCCGTAGCCGTGGTAGGGGGGGGCAGTTGAAATCACGCGTTTGATGGTATCGATCGACGAGACTTTCTCAAATGAGTCTGACCAGTCCCAGAACCAGTATCCGTGAAGCCATATTTCCTGTTCAGCGGCCCAACGTTTGGGACGGTCGTCCGAGTATGTGAATTTCCCCTCGCGCGAGCCCTTAATGCCGTGGGTGGTCTTGGGTGTTTCTCCAACGACATCGACAATTTGCTGGAAACCTTCATTTGGCCAGCGGGCAATTTGCATCGGCTCGTCCCGGAAGAATAATTCCAGGCGGTTTGACTGGGCGGCTACCTGCCCGTAGTCGGAGATTCCTGCGGTTTTAAGGTCGGCACAGACAACTTTTTCCCGGACGGAGACATCGAGCCGTTTGAGTATCTCCGGATCTGTTACCGGCTGAAAGCCTTTCACTTGCCGCCCGCCGACTATGCGGACCTCCTGCCCGGATTGTCCCCGGTAGACGATTGGGGCATTCTTGCTGCCCGAGTCTTCGTTTGACAGTGTCAAAGGCTCGTTCACATAGTACGTACCTGCCTCGATCCATACAGTTATTCCTGCTTCCGGTAAATTCGAGCGTTTTTTCAGCTCGCGAACGGCGCTGCCGGCGCGCTGCAGGGTTGCGAAAGGTTGTGCCTTAGTTCCGGGATTTGTGTCACTCCCGCCGGTCGAAACGAAATACTCTGTGCCGGCAAAAAGCGGGCAGGAAATGACAAATACGGCAAGACTTGCTTGGAGATATTTTCGAATCATTCTTTGTCCTGTATAAACTGCTGCTATTTGATTATCGCAGCCCAGCCGCCTCCGGGCGCCAGCTTGATTTTCATTTTATCCCGGGCGGAGACTTTCTTAGTCTCTTTCTTGTAATCGTTGCCGATCCGGTCGGCGTTGATTCCATCTTTATAAATATCGATGGTGTGTTGGCCCGGCTCAAGGAATGAAAAATCAACCGTTAGTTCTCGGCCCGTCCAGTCGGTCATCGCTCCTACGTACCACTCGGCGCCGTTCTTTCGAGCGACCAGCACGTAGTCGGCTACTTTCGCATCCAGTACCCTGGTTTCGTCCCAGACGGTCGGCACCTTGGCCAGAAATTCCATACATTCCGACTCTCTGAGATAGTTGGAAGGACTGTCGGCCAGCATCTGCAAGGGGCTTTCGTAAACCACGTACATCGCCAACTGGTGGCACCGGGTGCCCAGACTCATCGGGCGGTTGAAAACAGGTTGGAAATCGCCCTTTTGGGCGTTGATCATCGCGCCCGGCGTAAAATCCATCGGCCCTGCCACCATCCGAATGAACGGGATCGTCACGTTATATTCCGGATTCGCAGCATCGCCCCATTTACAGTTTTCGAGCCCTCGAACACCTTCGCGGGTGATAAGATTCGGATACGCCCGTCGGAGCCCTGTCGGTTTGTAAGAGCCGTGGAAATCGACGAGCATGTGACGCCTGGCCGTCTCCTTGGTGATTTTATGATAGTAATTGACCATCCACTGATCGTCCCTCTGCATGAAATCAACCTTAAGCCCTTTAGCGCCCCACTTCTCAAATTGGTCCATTGCTACATCCAACTGGTCGTCAAGGGTCTTCCAAATTACCCATGGAATGATTCCGACATTCTTACTCTTGGCATAGCGGAACAATTCCTCCATGTCCATGCCTTCAACAATATCCATTAAGTCACCGAGTACGTACCATCCTTCGTCGAGAATGATGTATTCGATGCCGTATTTAGCTGCGAAGTCGATATAGTATTTATACGTTTCGGTATTGACTCCCGCCCTGAAATCTACGCCGTAGATATTGTTGTAGTTCCACCAGTCCCAGGCCACTTTCCCCGGTTTGATCCAGGATGTATCATCGAGCTGCAGGGGCTTGGCCAGCTTGTAAACCATCTGGTTTTCAATCAGGTCACCGTCTTTCTCGGCGACTATCAGGACCCGCCACGGGAAGCTTCGACGGCCGCTGGTTTTCGCTATGAAATCGGCGCGTTTGGTAACCGGCACATCACGGTCGTTCCGGGCCCTATCGGCCAGTGCGAAAGCGGGGAATTTTCCGTAGAGACTATTGTTGCCGCTTCCGCGAAGGTATAGACCCGGATAATCTTCCAGGTCCGCCTCGGTAATTAGAACCTTAGGGCCGCTCTGAACTTCTACCAAAGCCGGCACGCAGCACATCATCTGATCCGAGATTGTGCTGAGCTTTAGATATTTATAATCGCGTTCCGAATGCGTCTGGAAGCTATCTTCCTCGGGGTAATAGATCGCGTGGTTGCCGGTAAAATTGAAGGTTGCTTCTTCGGTGACCACCTCGATTGAACCGTCGATATCCGTCACAAATCGGTACGCCGCGCCATCATCGTACGCTCTGCAGATAAGTCCAAATCCACCCTTGAATTCGATGGACATCTCATTGAACTTGTCGGCAATAACTTTGCTCTTGATCCGGACGGGCGGGATGATTTGCTCATCCATGCTTCTGCGTTTGACTTCAACAACTTCCGAGTTTGCGCCGAGAATCCGATTGCCGCTCAGCGTCAGCGATATAGGGGACGGCTTGATCAGTTGCTTCGATTTATAGCCGAGCGAGTAAAATATCTTCTGCTCGACATCGACCTTCAGCCGGAGGTTTTTATCAGGAGATGTAACCTCATATTCTCTGCCGAATGATTCTATACCGAACGATATCGATATCGCGAATAACAAGACTGACAATTTGTACCTGTTCATCTCTCAACCTTTCTCTTTTTTAAGTAATAAATCTGTTAACGTCCTATATTGCGCATATAGTAACGCATAAGCCGAGTTTATAACAATGATATACTATTTTTCCTTCCTGCAATATGGTGTTTATTTGTAGTCAGGGCGTTAAATTTTCTTGAGAATAGTTAACTTGCCTGTAAATGTTGCCGATAGGAGCATAAAAGCTATTTTCCTTGCAGACAGCTCTTGTCGCGTCTCCCTCCTTGACAGGAGCTGTTTTTTTATAATCCTGTCCAGGCCGTGCTATCGCGGATCAGGATTTAGCTTTGGGCAAAGGGAACACTTCCGATTCGGTTCGGCTGGTCCTGAATATCTTGGCCATTTCTGCAACAATTTCAGGGTGTCCATCGGCCAAATCGTTCGATTCTGCGATATCGCTGTCAAGGTCGTAAAGTTCGATTTTCCTGCCGGGCTTGAGACGAAGGGCCTTCCACTTACCCATGCGGATTGCCTGCTGACCGCGCAGTTCCCAGTACAGATATTCGTGCTTTTTCTGCTCCTGATGTTGTCCGAACAGAGTCGGCAGCATGGAAATGCCGTCGATATCTTGCGGCGGATCTTTGCCTGTGAGTTCGCAGCAGGTTGGCAAAAAATCCCAGAAGGCCGAGATATGATTGCTCGTGCCGGCAGCTTTGATCCTGCCGGGCCAGCGGGCGATATAAGGCACACGTATCCCGCCCTCGTAAACGGAACCTTTAAGGCCTCGCAAGGGTTTGGCGCTTTCGAAAAACGCCGAGTCCGATCCGCCGTTGAAGGTCGGGCCGTTGTCGCTGGTAAAAATAACGAGCGTATTATCGTCGAGTGCCAGCTCTTTCAGCAGAGACATAATCCGGCCTACGTCCTTGTCCATTCGAGTTACCATAGCCGCATAGCAGGCTCGCGGATTCGGATGGGCAAAATATCCCTTGTCACCCTTGTACGGCGGGTCGGGCCATTTGCCTCTGTATTCGGCCAGCGAGTCTTCCGGCACCTGAAGGGCCATGTGCGGTATGGTGAAGGGAACATATAGAAAGAAGGGGCGGTCCTTGTTGGTTCTGACAAACTTCAGGGCCTCCTGCGATATCAAATCGTGGGAATAAACCTGCTCTTTTCCATCCTTGTTGGCCTCGATCCATTCAACCTCGCCGTCACGCCACAGGTGATTGGGATAGAACGTATGAGCCTGTCGCTGGCATATGTAGCCGAAGAAGTGGTCGAAACCCTGCTTGTTCGGATCCCCTGTCGTGCCGACAATTCCGAGGCCCCATTTTCCGAACGCCCCGGTGGTGTAGCCTGCATCTTTGAGTATCCCGGCGACAGTGACGGTACCGGCCTCGAGCGGCCATTGACCGCCGATTGTCGAGCCCAGCACCCATCCGGCTTTTCCTCCCACCTCCTTGTTGGCACGAATCTGGGCGTGACCTGTATGCAGGCCCGTCATTAAAGTGCATCGTGATGGTGCGCATACCGGATTACCTGAGTAGTGCTGCGTAAACATCATGCCTTCGGCGGCCAGTTTGTCTATATTGGGCGTCTTAATCTTCTTTTGGCCATAGCAGCCTAATTCCGCGTAACCTAGGTCGTCTGCCATGATATAAACGATGTTTGGTTTTTTCCTGCGCTTTGTTGTTTGAATTACGTCTGTACGGCAGGATAAGGCCAGGGCCGCGGCGCCGAAACCGGCAGCTTTCAAAAAATCACGTCGTTTCACTTTTCGCCTCCGTTTCGATTAAAAACAATATCTGAAACTTTAATTCGTACAGGTTTCGTAGTTCCATCATCGTCGGGATGGACTCTGTTGGCCAGAATAATTATAAAGGTTTTGCTCGCCGGATCGCATACGATTGAGGTGCCCGTATAGCCGGTATGGCAGAACGCTTGTTCCGGTGCGTATGAGCCTTTCACCCATGCGTATCTCGAGTTCACATCAAAACCACAGGCCCGGCCGTGCGTCCGAGCGGTGGTCAGCAGAGTCACCGCTTCGGGGCTGAGAATTCTTTTGCCGTGCCACTTGCCGCCGTTGAGCAGCATCCGGCAGTAAATAGATAAATCATAGGCGTTGGAAAAAAGCCCCGCGTTGCCCGACAGGCCCGCCATCAACCTGGCCAGGGGATCGTGGACGGTGCCTCGAAGCGCAAGCCCATCTATAACTTCGGCCGCGGCAATATCCCGCTCCCAGGCCTCCGGCGGATTGAATGTGGTGTCTTTCATGCCGAGCGGTGCGAAAATATTCTCTCTGCTGAAATCACCGATGTTTTTGCCGCTTACTGTCTCGATGATCTTTGCCAGTGTGATATAGCCAAGGCAGCTATAGCGAAATTCCTCGCCCGGCTCGCTGAGAGCTTCCAATGAACATATTTTCTCAATCACCTTTTCAGGACAGGGATTGCCGAATTGCTCGGTCAGCTCGGCGGCGTTTGTGTACGCCGGCAGTCCCGAAGTGTGGGTCAGGAGATGCTCGATCCGGACATCCTGCTTGCCGTTACAGGCGAAGGCAGGCAGATATTTGCTCACATAATCTTCCAGTTGTATCGCTCTGCGGTCTCTTAGAATCATAATCGAAGTTGCTGCGGCAATCGGCTTGGTCATAGATGCCAGATCATAAATCGTATTTTTGCCGGCCGGTTCCTTACATGGGTCGACAACTTCATTGCCGAATGCCTGCCAGTACACAATATTATCTTGTTGGCCGACGAGCACCACGGCTCCCGGGAAGTTGCCTTTCGCTATTTCTTCTTCGATGACCCGGTCGATCTTGGTAAAACGCTGCCGGTACTCTCGTTCCTGTTCCGGCCGGCATCCCGCCGCAAGGAAAAGTAGCAGCGTCAGCAGCGTTGTCATTGTTCGGATTAGTTTCATAATCACCAGGGTGGATCATAACATGAACTGTCGGCATTGTCATCGATTTCTTGTCCTGCCGCTTGTTTTAGTTTGAAAAGTCGTTTAAAGTATAGATAAATGAAACCGGCGAAAACAACTTTAATCATCGTTCTGTTTATTATGCTGGCGAACTGTTACGGCTCGGTCAAGACCGGGCTGGATCGTGTTGGCGCGTACAAGGACGTTTTCGAAGGCAGGCGACTTGGGATCATCGCAAATCACACTGCATACGACAGCGAAGGCAGGTTCATCGTCGATGTCTTTAGAAACATGACTGGTGTGAAAGTCACGGCCCTTTTCAGCCCCGAGCATGGTCTTTGGGGCACTGCCCGTGCCGGCGAGAAAATCAACAGCCAAACCGACCCCGTCTATAAACTGCCGGTTTACAGCCTCTATGGGAAAACACAAAAACCCACAAGCGAGATGCTGCGGAATATCGACGTTCTAATCTTCGATATCCAGGACATCGGCGCCCGTTTCTATACTTATATCTATACGATGTCGCTGGCGATGGAAGCCGCGGCTCAGAACGGCAAGACCTTCGTCGTGCTGGATCGCCCGAATCCCATCAATGGCATCAGCGTTCAGGGCAATATCCTCGAACCGGCGCTGGCCAGCTTCATAGGGCTCTATCCGATTCCCGTCCGGCACGGCATGACCGCGGGCGAGCTGGCGAAAATGTTCAACGGACAGGGCTGGCTGGCCGGCGGCATCAAGGCCAGGCTCGTCGTTGTTCCGATGGAAGACTGGCGCCGCCGGATGTGGTACGACCAGACGGATCTGCGTTTCATCAAGCCCTCGCCGAACATGCCCGACCTTGAAACCGCCGCCGTCTATCCGGGCCTGTGCATGCTGGAAGGAACGAATGTCTCCGAAGGGCGGGGGACAACGATGCCGTTCAGGCAGTTCGGCGCGCCCTGGATCGATTCGAAACTTCTGGCCGGGCGGCTCAACGCGATGAACCTGCCGGCCATGCGCTTCGAGCCGGTACTTTTCACACCCACGAGTTCGAAGTACCAGGGCCGGGAATGTCACGGTGTCCATGTTCTCGTCACAGATCGCGACCGGCTCACGCCATACTCCAGCGGCATCAGAATCGTTAATGAAATCTGCCGGATGTACCCGGATCAATTCGAATGGAGAGCAAGCCACTTCGACCGTTTATGTGGAACCTCGAAGATTCGCAATGCAATCACAAGTCATTCGTCACTGGATGTTCTGCAGAACAGATGGCAGAAAGAACTGGAGTCTTTCCTAAAAATCAGGGACGGATATCTCATTTATTCTGATTGAATCCTCTCGATTGCCCAAGCGACCGGCGAGGGAACCTCTTTTCCTTGCTGCTGTCCCGATTCGACTTCTTCCAGCGCTTCGTGCAGTGCGATACAGGCCTGCTCGTAACTGCAGCTCGTCTGCTGAGCGATGAGGCGGCAGCCCCGGTCGATCAGCTTCTTATTGCTCGGCGACAGCCATACCATTGCGTTGCCGATGACCCTGTCCATGCGAACCATCGTCGCGGTTGAAAGTGTATTAAGAACGAGCTTAACAGCCAGATGATGCCACAATTGCAACGGCGAATCAGCCAGTGTGCAAGGAAAACAGAATGTTTCGTCTGTTGCTCCGGCTGAGTCGGTCGGGGCGACAATGATAGCAGCGGTCTTTTTGTATTGCGAACCGAACTTTTTTAAAGCGGTTTGAATCAGGTGATCCTCGTTGCCAATCCCAACGACTACCAGTGCCGAGTCTGTGGCATCCGTCCGAGAAGGATCGGGCTCGCAGCCGACCATGAACTTATGGATTTCGGTATTGTCCAGCTTAGGCGGTTGGGCCAACAGAATCTCCGGCGCCTTCATCCTTTCGTAAACATCGCGTTCCCAATCCAGGCCGCGAGGCTCGCGCTGAAGCAGCTCTCGCCACGCGTCTTTTGTGGAACGAAACGGGTCTTTGACGAATGCCCACGATCGTGGCGAGAGATTGTCATCCTGTTTCCGAAAGGCCGGCAGCATGAACGTTGGCGAGCGCTCCGTCGTATCAGTCAGAACGTCCAGCAAAAACTTATCGGCAAAATAGGTCACAAATCCCTGCCTGCGATAGATATCTTCTTCGAACGCCGTCGCGGCTGCCAGCATATCAACCGCCTCATCACTCGAAAGCTGCTTGATAAGCTCCGACAAGAGCCGAAGGTAGTCACTAAGTTCGCGCTGTTTAAAGTGTCGCGGACATCTTGCCCGCGAACGAGGGCGGGACGCCCTCGACACACGTACCAGCGCGATTTCGAGCGCGCTTCCGACAATAAACAGTTCCGCCGTAGTGGCCTGCATCCGTGTCGAGCCTGTGATGGCCATCGGGCCGGTTGTCAGATCGAGCTTGGTGATACGCGGTTCTTCGATTACCTCTCGTGAGCGCTTGACGTGACGGCACAATAATTCCGTCGGATTGTTATAGACAAAAAAAACCTTCGCCCCGGCGTCGATCCCCTCCCACGCGGTGCCGATGACAAAGGGCGTTTCCCCGCCCTCGGTGATAGCGATAACGACGTCGCCCGGCCCGACGCCCATTCGGCGCAACTGGTATCGCCCGAAGTCGGGAAAATCCTCGTAGCCCTCTACTGCTTTGATAAGGGCAAAATCCCCGCCGGCCATAACGCTGAACACCCGGTCCTCCATCTCGCCCATATCCGGCGATACTTGCTTGATTTCGCGCCAACATCGCCGCCAGGCTGCTTCCAGCAGGATACTTAGTCGGCCCGTTGAGCCGCAGCCGGTAAAAAAAATATTCTTACCAGCCCTCAAAGCCTCGCCGAACGCATCCACGAGCCGGCCGAATGAATCCTGCTTCAATACCTTCTCCATCGCAGGCGGAATCTCATCGTCCACCGACTGCAGGAGCCTGATCGCCGCCGGCAAATCCACCGCCGCAGTTTGTGAGAGCGTCCCGGTCTTCGGATGAAACGCCTCGGTCAACAATTCCCCCAATCGAAACGCCCCCTCCCGCGTCAAAAATTCTTCAGCTCTATTAACTGCATGCGACATCACTATTATTCCGTAGTCAAATATTAGAATGCGATATTCGTATCATTTTAAGTTGAAGATGTAAATATACTTTTGGACAAGCAAGTACGTTGAAGATTAAGCGAAGCAAGTATATAATCCTTTGGTGACTGCAAATACGTGGAAGAATATTCTTTGGTAAATGGAGGTCTGAAACAGCAGTGAGTCGCCGGATTCGGGAAATTGCGGGCAAGGATAAGATGCGGGTGGTGGGGTTGATGTCGGGCACATCGGCTGATGGGGTGGATGCTGCGGTTGTCGAGATAAGCAGCCGGAAGGTTCGGCTGTTGGCGTTCGAGATGTTTTCGTACCCGGCTGCTTTGCGACGACGAATCCTTAATTTGTGCCGGCCCGAGTCGGCGCGTCTGGATGATATCTGCCATTACAATTTCGTTCTGGGCGAGGTCTTTGCCGATGCGGTGATCAAGCTTTGTTCAAGAAACGGCATATCCCTGAGCTCGGTTGACCTGATCGGCTCTCACGGCCAGACGATTTATCATCAACCTCACGGCAAGCGCTACGGCAGCAGGAAGATACGTTCCACACTGCAGATTGGCGAACCATCCGTCATCGCTCAGCGTACCGGTATTACGACGGTCGCGGATTTCAGGCCTCGTGACATGGCAGCGGGCGGCGAGGGAGCCCCGCTGGTGCCTTATGCGGATTATGTTCTGTTCAAACACAAACGGCTGAAGCGTGCCGTTCAGAATATCGGCGGCATCGCCAATGTCACTTTCCTGCCGGGCGGCTGCACGCAGGATGATATTATCGCCTTCGACACGGGGCCGGGAAACATGGTCATCGACGACATTATCCGACTTATTACCAACGACAAAAGGCGTTACGACGCGAGTGGCAAAATAGCGGCGCGGGGCACGGTCGACAAACGGTTGCTCAGCGAGATGCTCCGGCATCCTTTTTTCCGGCGGCGCCCGCCTAAATCGACAGGCCGGGAAGAATTCGGTGCTGCTTTCGCCGAGCAAATCTATCGCCGGGCCGGCAAGAAAGGTCTGGCTGGTGCCGACATTGTCGCGACCGTGACGGCCCTGACCGCAAAAAGTATCGCCCGGGCCTATCGCCGCTTCCTGCCCGCGATACCGGATGAGATAATTTTGTGTGGGGGCGGCTCTCATAATCGCACGCTGGTCGGGATGTTGCATGAAGAGCTGCCGGACGTTAAGATGCTCTCGACCGATGATTTCGGTATCAGTGTCGATGCCAAAGAGGCGGTTTCGTTCGCGATTCTGGCTTGGGCGACGATAAAGGGGATGGCCAGCAACGTACCGACAGCCACCGGCGCAGAGCGGCCGGTTATTTTAGGGAAGATAATGCCGGCATGACGAAAAGACGTAAAATTTTGCCGATGACTGAGCTGCGCAACCGCGCCAGCGAAAATATCGACCGGCTTTCGACGCAGCAGATCGTCGATCTAATCAACGCCGAAGATGCGCTGGTTCCTGCAGCGGTGGCCCGGCAGAGTAAGCAGATTGCTGCTGCAATTGATGTAATTGTAGCACGCTTTAAAGAGGGAGGACGGCTATTTTACGTCGGTGCCGGCACAAGCGGCAGGCTGGGTGTCCTGGATGCTTCGGAGTGCCCTCCCACGTTCGGCGTGCCGCCTTCGCTGGTGCAGGGCATAATTGCCGGCGGCCGGCGCGCTCTGGTCCGCTCTGCCGAAGGGGCCGAAGATTACCCTGAGGATGGTGCTGCGGCGATAGAAAAGAAACACGTGCGGGCAAGGGACGTCGTGGTGGGACTGGCCGCGTGCGGTATGACGCCTTTCGTGCATGGCGCCCTCAAGCAAGCCCGGCGAATCGGGGCGGCGACGGTTTTCGTCACCTGCGCGCCGGAGGCCGTCGAGCACATCCCCGCCGA
The DNA here is from genome assembly GCA_964612465.1 of uncultured Pirellulales bacterium. Classification (GTDB taxonomy): domain Bacteria; phylum Planctomycetota; class Phycisphaerae; order Sedimentisphaerales; family Anaerobacaceae; genus JAFGPJ01. The sequence goes on along the minus strand of CAZTDF010000089.1, from coordinate 1,986 downwards.
GATTATCATCAATCCGGTTGTCGGCCCGGAGGTCGTCACCGGCTCTACGCGAATGAAAGCAGGCACCGCTACCAAACTTGTGCTCAACACGCTCACAACCGGCGCGATGATCCGGCTGGGCAAGGTCTACGGCAACCTGATGGTGGACCTGAAGGCGACGAATGAAAAGCTGCGCGACCGCTCGGTGCGAATTGTGATGGAGATAACTAATATCAATCGGCCGGGAGCTCAAAAGCTGCTGGACCGCGCGGAGGGAAAAGTCAAAGTGGCGATTGTCATGCACTTTCGCCGGACGGACTTGGCGGGCGCCTTGAAAATCCTGGAACAGAGCGAGCAGTTTCTGCGGAAAGCTATCGAGGGGGCATCGTGAATTGCATTATCGCTGAGGCAGGCAAATT
>CAZTDF010000089.1:0-1488 GCA_964612465.1 uncultured Pirellulales bacterium | reverse complement strand
GTGGGGTATCTTTTTATTCCCGCCTTCTACAAATACAATTGCACCAGCATCTACGAATTCTTAGGTCACCGTTTCGGGCCGGCGACCCGGTACACCGGTTCGATCTACTTCCTAATCACACGTCTTCTGGCTTCGGGCGTGCGCCTGTATGCGACGTGCATGGCCGTCGGTGTCATTATGGGCTGGCCACTATCGGCGACGATAACTTTGTTTACCCTCGTTAGCATTGCCTTCATTGCTTTTGGTGGTATCAAGGCAGTCGTCTGGGCAGGTGCATACCAGGCCATATTTTTTGTTGTGGCCGGCGTTGTGGTGGTCAGTTATCTTGTCCGGCATATCGACGGCGGCTTTTTATCCGCTATGCAAACGGCCCACGAGGCCGGGCGTCTAAGCACATTCAGTTTCAAATTCGACCTTAAAGATGCCTCTACATTCTGGGCCTATTTGGCCAGCGGATTCTTCATCGGCCTGGCCTCTTTCGGAACCGATCAGGAAATGGTCCAGAGATTGCTCACCGTCGAGACGAGAAAGAGCAGTCAAAGAACCATTCTCGCCACCATTGTGACCGTGCTGCCCGTGTACTGGCTTTACCTGCTGGTCGGCACGCTGCTGTTTGTGTTCTATCGGCAGAATCCCTCGCTGGCCCTGCCTGTGGAATTGAAGGAAATTTTGCCGCATTTCTCTCGCAACGTTTTGCCGGCAGGTCTCAAGGGCCTTGTGCTGGGAGCAATCGTAATGGCCAGTATAGATTCGCCGCTCAGTTCACTCACATCTTCTTTCGTGACGGATATCTATCGACCTTTGATCCGACGGCATGCCTCGGAGAGGCATTATCTGCTCGTGTCCCGTGCCTGCGTGGTTGGTTTCGGTCTGATTTTAGCGGGGATTGCAATGGCCTGCGCTCCGGTTGAAAACATTCTTTGGTTTGCCTTCCAGATTCTCTCGATTACCGGCGGCCCGATGCTCGGCGTCTTTTTGCTGGGCCTGCTTACACGGGAACAAACCAACTACGCCAACATTGTCGCAATGCTTGTCAGCACGACGGTTTGTATAGTCCTGTTGCTATTAATAAAATGTGGAAAAATCGATCTCGGCTGGAGCTGGCTGATAGTTATCGGTACCGGGATAACTTTTATTATTTCTGTTACCAGTCGTCGAATTGTGGCCTTTATTAAGTAGACAGAGCTCTCCGGCACGGTTGTTTCAACGTGATTAAGCCGGAAAAGTAAAGAACTTAGAAATGCAGGAGGCTTTAAAATGAAGGCTTTACGATTTATCCGAAAATGGCTGCTCAGCCTTTGTAACTTTGAAGCGAGCCAATCGACCGGGATTGATTCACACAAGTGGGAAAGCAAAATCGAGATTATGACAAATTTGTCATGCAGGCATTGCTGAACTAATTAGTTAAATATTAAGGTTGCGATAAATATTGGGAACGAACAATGAGAAGGGCAATATTAATCATCGTTTTGATTTTATCAATCTTCC
>CAZTDF010000088.1:0-17460 GCA_964612465.1 uncultured Pirellulales bacterium | reverse complement strand
GTTGTTTGCACTTGATATATATTCCAGTAGTTATAATTTAAATTCGTATATGTATTAAAAGAGGTTAGCTATGAAATTCGACAAATTTACGCTAAAAGCCCAGGAGGCGATAGCCACGGCTCAGCAAATCGCAATGGCCAAATCGCATACCGTGATGGCGCCGCTGCATCTGTTGAGCGTTGTTTGTAGCGACAATGCCGGCGTTGCCGTAGAGATACTAAAAAAAATCGGCGCCAATGTCGGTCGAATCAAAGAGATGGTGGACAGCGAGCTTGGACGCCTCCCGGAAGGCAAAAGCAGCAATCAAATCATGCCGGATCCCGTGCTGGGCCAGATCGTGCTTGATGCGCAAAACAGGGCCGATGCGATGGGCGATGAATATTTGAGCGTCGAGCATCTGTTGATCTCGCTTGCTTCTGTGCAGAGTGACGCTAAGGAGATTTTGCAGCTAAACTCGGTTACGCCGGAACAGATTGAAACGGCCCTGAAAGAAATCCGCGGCCCGGAAAAGATAACCGACCAGAATCCGGAAGATAAATACAAGGCGCTGGAACGCTACGGGATCGACCTTTTGGAGATGGCCCGCAAGGGAAAGCTCGACCCGGTGATCGGCAGGGAGGAAGAGATAAGGCGGTGTATGCAGGTTCTCAACCGCCGAACGAAGAATAATCCGGTGCTGATCGGCGAGCCAGGCGTCGGCAAAACCGCCATCGTCGAAGGCCTTGCCCAGCGGATTGTTGCAGGTGATGTCCCCGTGGGGCTGAAGAACAAGAGAGTTGTTGCTCTTGATATGGGGGCGTTGATAGCCGGCACGAAATTCAGGGGCGAATTCGAGGACCGGTTTAAGGCCGTGCTGAAAGAAGTCATCGCAGCCGGGGGACAAATCATCCTCTTTATCGATGAGCTGCACACAGTAGTCGGGGCCGGCAAGGCCGAAGGAGCCGTCGATGCGGGCAATCTTTTAAAGCCTTCCCTCGCGCGGGGCGAGCTGCGCTGCATCGGCGCAACCACGATTGACGAGTACCGAAAGTACATTGAGAAAGACGCGGCGCTCGAGAGGCGTTTCCAGCCGATTCTGATTAATCCGCCGAGCGTCGAAGAAACTATCGCTATCCTGCGGGGACTCAAGGCCCGCTATGATGCGCATCATGGCGTTCGCATTACCGATTCGGCGCTTGTTGCCGCTGCGACTTTGTCGAACCGGTACATCACCGACCGGTGGCTGCCGGACAAAGCCATCGATTTAATTGATGAGTCAGCTTCGAAACTGCGGATTGAAAATGACTCGCTGCCGGCCGAACTGGACGGTATTCGCAGAAAGATCGTCCAGTACCAGATCGAACGAGAAGCGCTGAAGAAAGAAAACGATGAAGCCAGCGCCGAAAGGCTTAAGAATACCGAAAAACAGTTGGCCGAGCTGCAGGAGCGTGACAAACAACTCACGGCGCAATGGGAAGGTGAAAAGGGTGAGATCGACCAGATTAAAACTCTCAAACAGAAAATCGAAGATGCTCAAAATCAATTCGAAGATGCCCAGCGTAAAGGCGACCTGGAGACCGCTGCCCGCTTGAAATACGAGACGATTACAAACCTGAACAAAGAGCTGGAAGAAAAAGAGGCCCAGCTTTCCAGGTCCGACAAGGCGATCATCCACAACGAAGTCACCGAAGAGCATATCGCCGGGGTTGTTTCGAAGTGGACGTCAATACCCATCGCGAAATTATTGAGCGGAGAACGTGAGCGTCTGATGAAAATGGAGGATGCGATTCGCCGGCGAGTGGTCGGCCAGAATGAAGCCGTAGAAGCACTTTGTAATGCTGTTCGCAGGAGCCGCTCGGGATTAGGCGACCCGAACCGGCCGATAGGGACATTCCTGTTTCTCGGCCCGACCGGCGTGGGCAAGACCGAGCTTTCCAAAGCGCTTGCGGATTTTCTGTTTAACGATCCGCACGCGATGGTTCGGGTCGATATGAGTGAATTCATGGAGCCGCATTCTGTCGCACGGCTGATCGGTTCGCCTCCGGGCTATGTCGGTTTCGAAGAGGGCGGCCGTCTGACCGAAGCGGTCCGGCGAAAACCCTACTCGGTGATTTTGCTCGACGAGATCGAGAAGGCCCACCCGGATGTCTTCAACGTTATGCTCCAGGTCTTCGACGACGGCCGGTTGACCGACGGCAAAGGCCGGACCGTCGATTTCAAGAACACCGTTATAATTATGACCAGCAATATCGCCAGCCACCAAATCCAGCAGCTTACCGAAGAATCCGGTGCCGACTGGGAAATCGAGGCCCACGTCAAAGATGTGCTCAAGCAGGTTTTTAAGCCGGAATTCCTGAATCGGATCGATGAAATAATCGTCTTCCATATGCTTCGCAAAGAGGACCTGCGGAAGATTGTCGATATTCAACTGGATTACCTGGCTGAGCGTCTGGATAGCCGCAACATCCAGGTCGAATTCACGGATGCTGCCCGGGAGCAAATCATGGACGAAGGCTACGACCCGGCCTTCGGCGCGAGACCTCTGAAGCGCACGATCCAGCAGCAGTTGGAGAATCCGCTGGCCGCCGAGCTTTTGGCCGGAAAATTCGCCGACGGCGACACCATAAAAATCGATGCCGACGCCCACAAGTTCAGCTTCGAGAAAATAGAGCCGGCGTGAGCAAATTTCTCCACAAAAGACCTTAACGACGGTGTCAGCCTCGTGCCGGTCCTAAATCAAAGCGGCACACTTAATCGCCGGGCCGTTTACTGGCACTATCCCCACTATCACAGCAGCAGCATCGGGCCATGCGGTGCCGTACGCGCGGGCGATTATAAGCTGATCGAATGGTTCGACGAGAGCATTTGCGGCCCCGGCAACGAATTCGAACTGTACAATCTCAAAGAAGACATCGGCGAGCAGAACAACCTGGCAAAAAAAATGCCGGAAAAAGTTGAAAAATTGAAAAAGATGCTCTATAACTGGCGAAGTAAAGTGAACGCTCAAATACTGACGCCGAATCCCAATTACGATTCTCGAAAGGCCAAAAAGTCAGGGATGCGAAAAAAATGATGGAGAGCTGAACGGGCACCTGTTCAGGCAGTAATGTGAAAGGAGTCATCACATGTCTAAGCTCAAACGAATGCGTCGAAAACGTGCCGAACAGAAAAAGGCGAATATCCGCATGATGTCATTGAACGGCGGCACAAAGGAAACGCCGGGGTCCGGCAAATTATTGAAACGCATGACCAGAGACCACCAGGACGTCCTGCAGGACATTGAGTTCGTTTTCATCTCTCGGTATCGTGAGGATAACCGTATCTACGACCGGATCGTCGCCAATGCCCTGAAAGCGGCAATCGGCGGCGATACTGCGGAAGATGCCCTCGTAGAATCATTGAATAAAGACCTGGAAGGCGTGCGCCTGTTTCGTTCCGACGTCTCTGACGACATCTGGCGGGACGGCCTGCGAACCGTTCTGCAGTCGGTTCAAAGACATTCCAATCTAAGACCGGGCGAGCGAGAGTATCTTGACTTCGTTAGTTATTTTATTTTGTGATTAGCCCTCGCAACAGATTGTTTTTAAGATACGCTAACATTTTTTTCTATAAGACCGGCCGGTTTGCCTGTCCATGCCATCGCACAACTAATCCGTCCGAATGAAAGATTCTACAATAATCGGCGGTTAATCACAGCAATTCTGTGAAAATAGAATCATGGCCGGGTAAAAACTTCAGGAGAATTAATCGATATCAATGAAGTGGTGTTAATGCTCCGTGGACGATGGACTTCGTATCGGGAGGTCTGCTGGAGAACGCGAATCTTAAGAGAATGTAAAAAAGCAACTTCCTATGGTGCAGGCGTACTCCTTAAATTCCTCTAACAATTTCTCAATTAACATTATTTGAATAATATTCATACGCTCCCATATCAATCCTGCCACTATTGATACGAGGACGCCCATCCAGATCACGCTCATCAGCTTCAGGTTCATAGTCCTGATCTCCCGCATCGATACAAGGGGATCCCGTCTGTATATGGTAGTTATTCAAATTAACATCCTTAAATAGAGGATCACTAACAATATTACCCTCGCCATTTGAGATATCTATCCCACCTTGAATGCAATTATAAAACGTTTCTATGCTTGAATTATCATTACGGATCTGTTCCACATTGTTAGTGCCTGCAAGATTTTTGTTTTGCCAAAAGATGCAATTCGTAATCTTTGCTTGTGTGCCGCCAAACAAAGCACCAGCTCCATTATTGGAGATATTGTCCACAACAGTACAGTTCGTTAGACAGGTGTTTCCCTCTTCTCGGCTATAAAGAGCTCCACCCCTTCTGGATGCATGGTTATTATAGAACAGGCAGTTTCGCATTAGGGGACTCGCATGAAGTGTATTTACGGCACCTCCATTATTTGCCCTATTGTTGAAAAGCTGTGAATTGACTATGATCGGACTGCTATAGCGGTTCGTAATAGCCCCACCCCAGTTCGCATAATTATCTCGGAACGTGCAGTTTTTGATTACTGGATGCGCATTGTCGTTTCTTAGACCACCTCCCGCATCCAGGGGCATTTTCGACACATTAGCATTTCCTCCGCTTATAGTGAAACCATCCAGGACCGTCATGGAACTGACATTCGTAGCAGTTAGTACATGATAGCAATTATCCTCACGATTTAGGAATCCCGGTTCATCATTCCTTTGTAAGTCACCGCTCAGCACGGTTTCATAGATATGTACATCCCTCGCATTCGGATTCTGGGCTCCAAAGCCTGCATAACCACCCTTCAAAGTCACTCCCTCCACCAAAGCAAAACTGACATCACGACCACTATTGGACGATGCAGGATAATAATAACCCTCCGCCACGTGTATTGTGTCGCCGAAGTTGGCTATATGAAGGGCGTCTTGAAGATCAATCATAGCGTTTTCCCAGCTTGTTCCGTCCTGATTTCCTTGGGCATCATGATCTACATAGATAGTCTTTGCAGTATCATACTGACCTGAGGGCCAGCTATATTCCCACTCTTCAAAGCAGCGGGGATCATAATCTTGATCTGTTCGTATTTCAAATTTGGGAGTATCCGTGGATTTTCTTGTATGCAGGCCAGCAATTAATTCTATTCCAGAATCGCTAATATGCCAACGCCATTCCCCAATCTGAAGGTGATCATACATATTACCCGCCTCATTTGAGAATTGCAGCAATGCTCTGTCCTGCTGAAAACTCCAATGCCTCATTGTATTTACAGGATAAGCCAAGCTTGTTTGCGCTTCTATGACAGAGCCATTTTGTTGGAGCTTAAACGGTGGATATGCTGATGCTGGTATAGCAAGCGGACCATTGGGATCTCTGCCTATACCTTCAAATACATAAAAAGTTCGATTGACTACACAATCATCAATAAACCTCTTTGTAACAAACGCAGATTGTTCCAACATAAAGGTTTTATCTTCGTTCTGAAGACGAAGCATTCCATATAGTTTTGTTGGTGTATGGAAAAGAAAACCGTCAATATCAATATACAAATCACCATTAACACGCTGTATACTCCAATTCGATTCTCTCAGGAATATGCCACTATCGTCAGATACATGACATAATCCTTCAGGATAAAAAGTGTAACACTCAATACAACTTCCCCAAGGCATGCTCCAGTTCGTGAATCTATGAAAATAAAAAACGTGGTCAGGGACATCTACAGCACTCACATACTTTACTCTATCCTGATCATTGACTTCAAATGTGTACTTCCAAGGCGTAAATTCCTGGAAGTCGATTGGACTGCCAAAGAAATAATACAGCATTAACCGTCGCGATCTGTAGCCATACCCATGCCCCGAAAATGGACATATAAAAACGTCGCCATTAATATCACCACATACTGCTTTTAATTGACGTATCCATTTTCGCATACCATCCCAAGCTGAATATTTTATGGGTTGGATTGGCCAGTAGACCTCATTATCATTTTCTCCTACAACTGATGCTAATTTAAGTGAAGCAAGTGATTCAAGATCAGGTTTAAGCCTGGGATTTCTTTGTGCAGCGTATACTGATGTATCAAGCCCCTTAGCCCAGTATATATCGTAAGTTGGAAAGGTTATCCCTCCAGCCGCACGTGGTAATGCAGCATGCAGTTTCTTAGCATGGGCCATACAAAAGCGGTTAACAAACTGACCACCTGCAGAGCTGCCGGTCAGATAAAACTTGTCATCAAGACCTGACTGTGATGCAGGAAATCTTTCGCGGATGTAGTTTTCGTGGAGGTCTATATACATCCAATCTTCTTCGCCCCACAGCCATCTGTATCCAAAGTGATGATTAAAATAGGGATGGGGGCCGTCAAATAAAATAGGAGCAATCAACATAAGATTCATAGCTCCTGTTTTATCTGTAGGATGTAACAAATTTTGATTGATTACTGCATTGAACATACTACTGTTTACAAAATAAAGTTTTCTATCAGAATAAATCGGTGGCGATTGAGTCGCTTGGCGCATATAAATATGAAAAACAACATCGATCCCGGAAAGGTCATAGATAAAATGCAAACACTCGTTTGGGTCCTCGCCATACCAGTAGTTAGGCACAAACTCGTCGGGCTCGTTCTCCACATGCATAATATCGAAGTGTTTGAATTCTACTTCAACTGCCTGCGGTGCACCCCAATTCCTCAGTACAGTCCCGGCAAAAACAGGTATTGCCTCAATCAATTCTGTACCCATAGGAGTCCAAATCTGGCAATCCTCACTAAACCAAACAGTATATCGATTGCTGAGCCGCTTGATTTTTACATAAACAACATCGCCGGAGTACGCCTGCTCCCAGACAATAGAACCTTTATATTCCAGTCGAAGGCTATTTAAACCGGCCCTGCCAAACATGAGTGTTTCACCATCATCAAAGTGTACATACAGACCTGCAAAATAAGAATCTACATCAGGGGTATTGAGTTTCACTCGGGTTTGGATCGTAAAATCCCGATTCTGCAAGTGGATAGGATCTTCGTCTAAATCGATTTGCACTTGCGGTGCCCGGCTTAAATCATTAAACGTTGAGCTATCATATATCTGAAGTGTAAAACCAGCATGTTCAGCCCAATATGCAGCCTTGTGAATACCATCACAGTTGACAATAAAATCCGACATGGATGTCCCTGTCTCTTGAGGGTGCCAAATCGGCTCACGAGCTTCCAAAGCAAAGGGAAATAAAAATATTATGCAGGATATATACGGCCATAATATTTTTACTCTGTGTCTGTACCTCATCGATAGTTCCTCCTGTAGTGAACACATCGGAGCAATTAATAGCCACCCAGACCGGGATTTCTAATAAACATTTGACTTAGACACTCTTATAGACTCCAATCCTAATAATAACATAATTTCATCCCAATTTCAACGATTATCCGGCTGGTTCAACATACCATGACATAGAAAAACAGCAACAAACATGCTGGCCTGGATATGGTTGATTTTAGAGATTCATCGGAATGCCGCGGTCGCGGAGGTATTCTTTCATTTGTGTGATTGTGTAATTTTCGAAGTGGGTGATCGAAGCCATCAAGACCGCGTCCGCGCCGCCGTCAATGATGGCGTCGTATAGGTGTTCGAGCGTTCCTGCTCCGCCGGAGGCGATTACGGGGATATTGACGGCATCGGTTACCGCCTTGTTAAGCTCGTTGTCGTAACCGGCTTTCGTGCCGTCGGCGTCCATACTGGTCAGCAGGATTTCGCCTGCTCCTGATTCTTCGCCGCGGGCCGCCCATTCGACCACGTCGATATCGGTCGGTTCGGAGCCGGCCTTTATACAGACCTGCCATTTGCCGGGGCGGTCCTTCGACCGGCGGGCGTCAATCGCAAGCACAACGCACTGGTTCCCAAAACGCTGCGCCGCATCGGCGAGCAGATTCGGATTGGCAACGGCGGCGGTGTTTACCGAAACTTTTTCAGCTCCGCTCCTTAGAAGCTCGTCGATCTGCTCGACGCTCTGGATTCCGCCGCCGACGGTAAATGGGATGAATACATTCTCGGCAACCTTCTCGACCAGCTCGACAATCGTCTTGCGAGAGCGAATCGTCGCGGTTATATCGAGAAATACAAGCTCATCGGCGCCTTCGTCGCTGTATCGTGCACCCAGCTCTACGGGATCGCCGGCGTCGCGAAGGTTCAGGAAGTTGACGCCCTTAACGACGCGATTATCTTTAACATCAAGACATGGAATAATTCTTTTAGTTAGCATATATTATCGTTAACCATAAAATCCCGCCTAAAAGGCGGGGCTGAATATTTAGTTTTTCATTTCTTGTTTTTTGCAAATATCGGCGAAATTGTGCAAAACTTTCAGGCCGGTTTTTCCGCTCTTTTCGGGATGAAACTGGGTGCCGTATATATTTGCCTTCTGCACGGAAGCAGCCAGCTTAAAGCCGTAGTTGGCATATGCGATTTTCGCCTTGTTGTCTGTGACTGCGGCACAAAACGAGTGTGCGAAATAAAAGTGTTTTTCATTCCCGAGCCCGGCGAACAAATCCATATCTTCGGGCAGCTCGACCAGGTTCCAGCCCATGTGGGGAATCACCCGGCCGGGCGGGATGGGACCGACGTTGCCGCCCAGAAGACCGAGGCCTTTATGCCGGCCGTACTCGCTGCTCGACTCGAAGAGCATCTGGTAGCCGACGCAGATGCCCAGCAATGGCTTGCCGCCCAAAGCCATGCTCTTAATTAGCTCTGCAAGGGGCCCCAGCGCGCTGATTGCATAGCCGAAGGCCGCAACCCCGGGCAAAACTATGCCGGTGGCGTTTTCAATGATCCCGGCTTCTCTGCTAAGCTTCGCCTCGCAGCCGATATGTTTGAACGCATTGCACACGCTCTTTACATTTCCTACGTTATAATCAATAACCACAATCATAAATAATATTGACTATTCACTCTCAACCGTTTACTGTTTAGAGGACTGATGTTGATCATATACCGAAAACCAATGATAAATAATAAATGGAGAATAGTAAATAACAAATGTGTGGCATAGTAGCATATCTTGGTAAAAAAGCGGCCCAACCGATTCTTGTAGAGGGGTTGAAGCGGCTGGAATATCGTGGTTACGACTCGGCCGGCGTGGCGATGCTTGGCAGCGGGGCGATAAGAATCCAAAAAACCAGCGGCCGAATCGGCGCTCTGGAGCAGATACTTGACGAGCCTGACGCTGCCGATACATTCGGCATCGGCCATACGCGCTGGGCTACTCACGGCGAGCCAAACACCGCCAACGCGCATCCGCATCTGGACTACACCGGAAAAATCGCTGTGGTTCACAACGGCATCATTGAAAACTACGGAACGCTTAAAACGTGGCTGCAAAACGAAGGGGCGGAATTTGCGAGCGAAACCGATACCGAAGTGATAGGAAGCCTTATTGGCTATTTTTATTCCAATCGCAGTGACGATGAGCAGCAATCGCCCCTCAACGGGCAGAATAAATTCGAATGGGCCGTCCAGCGGGCCCTTCAGGAGCTGCACGGTACGTTCGGTCTGGCGATTATTTGCTCGGATTTCCCCAATATGCTAATCGGCGCCAAAAAGGGAAGCCCGCTGATTTTGGGCGTCGGCGATAACGAATATATCCTGGCCTCGGATGCGGCGGCAATTGTCGAGCATACGACCCAGGCAATTTACCTGGCCGACAACGAGATGGTGACCATAGGCCCGGATGGGTTTCATACCAAGACAATTGGCAATGTCACTGTCAGCAAGGACCTTCAGGAGATCGAATTCTCGTTAGAGCAAATCGAATTAGGCGGCTTCCAGCACCACATGCTGAAAGAGATTTTCGAGCAGCCCAGGGCCCTTAATACCTGCATGGGCGGTCGAATCGATCGCCGGAACCACAGAATCAAACTGGGCGGCATAGCTTCGTACCTGCGTGATTTGACACGTACCAGGCGACTGGTCCTGGCCGCCTGCGGAACCGCATACCACGCCGGCCTGGTGGGGGAGTTTTTGTTCGAGCGGTTGGCACGCATCCCGGCGGAAACCGAATACGCCAGTGAATTCCGGTATCGCAATCCGATCATCGAGGACCGCACCGTCGTCATTGCGATAAGTCAATCCGGAGAGACGCTCGATACTTTGGCTGCGGTGGAGGAAGCCAAAGAGCGTGGTGCAACAGTGCTCGGTATCGTCAACGTCGTCGGCTCGTCTATCGCCCGAGCTACCGATGCCGGGATATATTTGCACGCCGGCCCGGAGATTGGTGTTGCCAGCACGAAAGCCTTTACGGCTCAGGTTGCGGTCCTGACACTGCTGGCTATCGAATTGGGCAGAAGAAAACACATCAGCAGTGACCAGGCCGACAGGTACATCGATGAACTTTCCCAAATCCCGGATAAGATAAGCACAATACTGGCGCAGTCCGAACAGATAAAAGAGATTGCGGCGGCGAATATCGATAAGGACAACTGGCTTTTCCTGGGCAGGGGTTTTAATTATCCGGTTGCTCTTGAAGGAGCGTTGAAACTCAAGGAGATAAGTTATATTCACGCCGAGGGTCTGCCCGCAGCGGAAATGAAGCACGGCCCGATTGCGTTGATTGCCGATGGTATGCCGGCGGTTTTTATCGCTACGGCCGGGCCGCAGTACGACAAGATTATGGGCAACATCTCCGAAGTCCGCGCCCGCGGCGGCAGAGTTATCGCCGTGGCAACCGAGGGCGACCAGAACATCGCCCAACATGCCGATCATTTGATTACGATTCCGGATGCTCCGGAGTTCCTCCAGCCGATGTTGGCTGTTGTGCCGCTGCAATTGTTGGCTTATCACGCCGCCGTGCTCCGCGGCCAGGATGTTGACAAGCCCCGCAATCTCGCAAAAAGCGTTACGGTCGAGTAGGTCGTGGAAAATCGACGTTCAATTCGCCTGGGATTTACGCTCATAGAGTTGCTCGTGGTCATTGCGATCATCGCGCTGCTGCTGTCGGTTCTTATACCGTCGCTGCGAAAGGTCAGGGCTGTCGCGGCCAGAGTAGGCTGCGCCCAACAACTCAAGCAGATATACCTGGCTGTGGATATGTACCTCAGTTCGAACGACAACACGTACCCATGCGCCCAGGATCCCGTATCGACGGAGCCCGCCTACTGGCTGTGGATGGGACGCGGCTGGCGGTCGTTTGTCGAACCTTATCTGGGCGGTCCTGTCGATGTTAATAATCCATCGGTTTTATTCTGCCCTAATGACCGCGTTGCAAAAGAAAAATATGAGTCCACCAGCTACTCGTACTCGATGGCTTTTTACCACAGCCCCGAGCAGATTGATGATATGAACAGTCCGGCCGATACATATAGCAATCCCCGGGCCTCTATCGCCCAGCGAAGTACGGATGTAAGTAAACCTTCGGGCAAGATTCTGATCGGCGAATGGCTGAGCAACCATTTACCCATCGATGAAGATAGCGGATGGTGGTGCTGGCAGGGGGCTCGGAACTACCTGTTCGCCGATGGCCGGACCAGCTTCCTGAAGGCTATTGAGATTCGCCCGGCACGGGATGGATTTCCGGATGCCAATCTGACGGTTCGAGGCATAAAAGGGCAGGACTGGCCGCCATAAGTACAAAGCAATCCTTCCTGTCGATTAAGGCTTTTGTGGGCCGTTATTAATGCTTCGAAATCAAATATTATCGGTTGTTTGCAGAATTGACAATCCGGCCGGATCAAAGGCGGGGGGCGATCAGGTCAATGCTTTATTGCAAAGCGACTTTATTCGATTGCGGTAGATTACGCTTGTTAAAGTCACTGGTTTCTATGCAGGGCTGATAATGATTACTGCCCTGTAATTTTTAGCATTGCCAGAATGACTAACAGGCCGAGTACAAGCAAAGCGGCTCTCAATACTCGCATGAGCTGTGTTTTGGGCTCGATAAACTTCCATACAAAGGCCCAAAGAGCCGCGATAAGCGATATGCGTAAAACAAAAAATACAATACTTCTGAACATACATTCATGATAACCCATTTTAACATTGCAGTCAAGCTAATTTTGCCCTAAATTAACATTTTAATTCAGCAAGAAATGGGGTAATATCCTTCACAGCAGGTAGTTTGCTATTGGTATTATTTAACAATTTCCCCTTTTTTGACTGCTCCGGTATTCTGTCCAGCATACTTTGAACTACGAAAAATACCAAACATGTACACGGAAATTCCCAATAAGCTTATCGCGTTAACAGCATAGTCGAATAGCTTGCATTTCAGTGCTGATAAGTGGTTTTTATGATGTATTCAGTAGAAGTTTGGGATAGCAAAGCATCTTTTTGCCATCAATATGTGTCACGTAATTTGGCTATAAATATTAAAGTAATTTGAAAAGACAAGCCGAACAAAATTACGTGGATGTCACTAATTAACTGCTTTTTTTAATACTCTAATAGGAGAGTTGAAGATGCATTATCTTGAGGAAGTAAAGAAATGGCTTGGTGAGATTACCGAAGTTTTCCTGCTCCTGGTCGCCCTGGGGATTATAGCTCATATCCTTTTCGGCGAGACGGTTCCTTTCTTTGGAAGGGTCGTTCCCAATCTCACCGCACTAATTGCTGACCTGGGCGAAAACGGGCTTGTTGGACTGATCGCATTGGCGGTTATCCTATACCTGTTCCAAAAAAGGAGAGTTTTTGCGCAGCAGCAGCACTAAGACGTTCATCTGTAAAGTTGTGCTTCACGGAGCGTAGATACTGCGCTCCGTGTTTTCTTTTCTGCATTAACGCGACAAGCGGATTACCAGGTTTTTATATTCCAACACGCTTGTTTGAGCACAATCAGTCCAATCCGGCAACGAAGATAACTTTGCTTGTAAACTGATCTTGATCTTATCGTCCGAAGAACGGGAAGAGTTGCTTCAGTTTTTCGGGCGAGGCTCGGCTGCCGTATTCGCAGAGTTCAAACGCTTCGGCGTAGCGAATTTTTTTGCCCTTTTCCTCACCATAAAGCTCGATCAATTTGGCCCTGTACTTATCAGCCACCGACTCGGCACGGCGTGCGAAACGGTCACGCATGGCCTTGCGACGGGCTTCTCTTTCCGCACCTTTTTTGGGGACGGGAACAACCTTCTCGAAGTTGCCAGTGGCCCAAAGGCTTTCGATCTGCGATTCCAGCAGCCAGAGGGCATCGGCCTTTTGCTCAATTACGTCATCTATGGATACCACCACATCCGGATCAAAAGGATTTGGCTTCTGAAATCCGTCCGAGAGATAAAGGAAGACCGGATTCTTCGGTATCTGCGGGACATCCGGGCAATAAAAAGTTACCGTGACCATGTATGCGGCGTCCTGCATCAGAATGCCGGTATAACGATGGTCGGGATGGTAGTCGTTCGGGCGATGTCCCATTACGACGTCGGCTTTCCATTCTCGGATCAGACGCACGAATATCTTGCGATTCTCCAAAGTCGGCATCAGCTCACCATCGTGAATGTCCAGCACCTCGGTCTCGATTCCCAATTTTTTTGCCGCTGCCTTAACCTCAGCGGTGCGTCGCTTGGCCAATTCTCCGCCGGCCATTTCAGCGTGGCCGATATCGCCGTTAGTGACGGAGACGAATTTGACGTGGTGTCCCTGTGCAGCCCACATCGCTGCGGCGCCGCCCGCCTTGATTTCACAGTCGTCGGGATGTGCGCCGAAAACAATAATTCGCAGCTTTCCATCGTCCAGGTTCCGCTCGCTCGCAGATGTTGTGCCGGTAAGTGCGAACACCAAAAGTAATGACAGCAAAACCAGGCCGGCTAAACAAAATACATTCTTCTTCATTGTTGATCTCCTTATAAAATATTTTTAAACATAAATTGATTCAATGCACTTATTTTAAGAGAGTCAGCATGACAGCGCGAACTTCCATTACCTGCCAACCCGGAACATCCAGGGCACTCAGCGTCAATTCACCCCGACCTTTTTCCAATCGAAATGTCCCCAGCCCAAGCGGCCGGAAATCCTTGACGTATGACTCGCTACCTCGATCAACCCGGTCGAATTCAGCGCCTACTGCTGGCGGGTCGTGCGGCTCGGTTACTTTTCCCCGGATGCTGCTTTGATTGAAAGTCAGCTCGACCGTTGAGCCGACGTCGTCCTTCGGGCAGGTATAGAAAACCACCGCTTTATATTGCCCGGCGCTGGCCACTTTGATGTCCCATGTAATCTTGTCTTCTTTGCCGATCCAGTTCGTGAAGTACGAGCAATTTGGTGCTCTGCCGCTTCGTTGGACGTTACCATGCGGCACGCCGTCGCGTGCGGGTAAAATCGTTGCCGGAAACTCGGGGTAACCGACCGTAAAAGGCCGATCATCCTTTCGTGATTTGGGCAGCACTTCCCGCCTCCATTTGGCAACGGCTTTCCTTAGCCTGTCGGCGACCTCTGGTTTGTCCTTCGAGATGTCATGGTTTTGTCCCGGGTCGGCCTGCATATCGAAAAGCTTGCCGGTATTATCGAGCCGGTAACGCTGAGTGCGGACGCTGAGACGGCCGTTTTGGTGGGAGAAGATCATTCGGTCCGGCCAGTCTTCTGTTTCTTCGAAGACAAGCGGCTTGATGCTGACGCCGTCGAGGTCTTTGGTGCCGACGACCGGAATCCCGGCCATGTCGGCCAGCGTAGGAAGCAGGTCGATCGCGCCGGCAATTTGTGATATCTTTGTCTTCGGTTTGATGTGTCCGGGCCAGCGAATAACGAAGGGGACACGAACGCCGCCTTCGTCGGTCGAGCCTTTGCGTCCTTTCATGCCGCCGTTCCAACGCCAGCTATTCGGCCCGTTGTCGCTGAAATAAATGACGATGGTATTGCCGGTGAGCTTTAATTCTTCGAGCTTCCGCAGAACTCGTCCCACGTTGAAGTCGATGTTCTCGCACATTGCCAGGGCGCAGCGTGTCTTGTCGATCTGTTCTTTTTCCGGGTCGCGGTTCCTCATGCCGAGCGGATGATTCCTGAACTCTTCCCAGAAACGGTCGGGCACCTGCATTGGCGAGTGCGGCGTATTGAACGGCATATAGCAGAAAAACGGCCGGTTTTTGTTTTGCTCGATAAACGCAAGAGCATGGTCGGTCAAATCGTCGGTGATGAATCCCTTTCCTCTGACAATTTTGCCGTTATGTTCGAGGATAGGATCGAAGTAGTTGCCCCAGTGGCCCGAGCAGAAGCCATAATACTCGTCGAACCCGCGGGCGTTCGGATGGTAAGGGTATTGCGTGCCGTTGTGCCATTTGCCGAATGCCGCGGTGGCGTAGCCCGCCGACTTAAACGTATCGCCAATTGTCTTTTCGTCGAGGTTCAGTCGCTCGGCTCCGGTTGTTACGCCGCGAACGCCCCCGCGCGGATGGTAGCGTCCCGTGAGAAACTCGGCCCGCGTCGGCGCGCAGACGGCGCAGACGAAGAACCGCTCGAACATAGCCCCGTCCCGGGCCAGAGAATCGATGTTCGGCGTCTCGATGTTGAGGTTTCCGTGGAGCCTCAGGTCGCCCCAGCCCTGGTCGTCGCTCAGGATGACCACGATGTTCGGCCGCTGCTTTGTTTGGGCCGCGAGCCGGCGAAATGGAACCATGGCTGCGAGCGTGCCGGCGCATGCACCTTTCAAAAAGTCCCGGCGAGTTATCTGCGAATGTTTCATTGTCTTGTCTGCTCTGAGTTCTCAAATACCCATCGGCAATCATCATAAGCTCTGGGGCGACGACATTCAACAGCTTTTTCCGCCGATTCGGCTTTGAGAGCCTGCTTGACTTAAGAGTACCTGGCAGCGACAATGAAGTTAGATCGTCTTGCCAGAAATCATTTGAAGGGATTACAAGATGAATAAGCTATGTTTGATTTTATTAACTATACCGATTTATGCCGCCGGCTGCACGTCAACATTTACGGTACATGTAAACGGATTTTCCGAGTTCAGTAAACCGATCAGTGATAAGGCATCGATATATGTGATGGTGGACCCGAATTCTCAGAATCCTATCTTCGATAAGGAAATCAAAGCCAAGATTGAGATGCTGTTAAGATCGCACGGTTACATCCCGGCTCCTGACGTCGAGCAGTCCGACTATCGGCTTGCCTTTCAGGTGGGATTGGATTCACACACGGTAACAGGCTACACGCCGCTCCATCGGCCTTATTTGGGTTTTCACGATAGATATTGGGGATATTATAATTTCGGCTACACCAGATATGTCCCGTATTTTGAGACATTTTACGACCAGTGGCTTGTGATGAAGGTTTTTCCCACCGGCCGCAGTTCTGCTTCTGAGGCCGGGCAAGTTGTCTGGATTGGAGAAGCTATGACCGATACAAGCGTTGCCGACATTCGCCGTGTGGTCGACTATCTGCTGATTGCAGGCTTCGAGTATTTCGGCGCCGACACGAAGAGACAAATGACCCTGACAATATGCCCGGAAGATCCCAGGATAATCCAAATTGCCACATTCAGATAATCCCAAGTTCAGCATTTATTCTCGAGCCACGCTTTACGGACAAACCAAACCTCTTAAATGGATTTTGGTTTGAAGGTGATATTGGTTCGATAGAATAAAACAAGTAAAGCTCTTGAACAATTCTTAGCTCGCAGTTTTTTTTCGATTATGCTGGTCTTTGTGGATTTTTATGTTAACCTTGTTTGTAGTGGTTAACATAGGTTAATAAAACGTGTTGTGGTTAATGAGCCCATACCGGATTTCTCAAGCCGTTTTCCGAATATCCTTGAAAGTTGTCTGGCTACACCTTTTCAAAGCTTTGGGAAAAAGTCTCTTTATCCGAGTCTCATATCCAAGGCGGCGATGCTTTTTTATCTTCTGATTAAAAATCATCCCTTTCAAAACGGCAACAAACGAATCGCGATGACTACGCTGCTCGTATTCTTATACAGAAATGGAAAATGGATTCGGGTTGATACACAAGAGCTTTATAATTTTACAGTTTGGGTCGCGCAAAGCCCGCGCACCGTCAAAGACGAAACCGTTAAGGCCACAGAAAAATTCCTAAAAAGCCATCTCGTAAAGCGTTAAATGTAGACTAATTACTGCCTTGCCTTGCAAATCATATTTACTCTTCGGGTATTCTCACTGTTTTTTGTAATACTGCATGGCGTCGGGGAGCAGGTTTTTCAGGTTTTGAATTCTGGTTTGGTCGGCGGGGTGGGTACTCAGAAACTCCGGCGGTTGGGCTCCTGTCTTTTGGACAGACATTCTCTGCCAGAATACGATGGCTTCTTCGGGGTTATATCCTGCCATCGCCATGAAGACCAGTCCCAGATGATCCGCCTCGTTTTCATGAGTCCTGCTGTATTTTAACACACCAAGCTTGGTGCCGATTCCATAGGATTGCATGAATAGGTTCTGAGTCAGTTCGGGGCGGTCTTTCATAGCGGTCGATAACGCCATGCCGCCCAGCTCGACGAGCAGACCCTGGCTCATACGTTCGGCACCGTGTTTGGCAAAAGCGTGTGCGATTTCATGGCCC
>CAZTDF010000087.1:0-17702 GCA_964612465.1 uncultured Pirellulales bacterium | reverse complement strand
TAGGGTGTGCACGGCACACCATTTTAGTGGATAATCTGCCCGAAAAAAATATCCCATCAAGCCATTTATATGGCAAACCCCTCTTGTTTTGCCCATATTTACAAAATTTCTAATTTTCTCTTGCTTAGCTTCTCCAATTTGTTTAAACTATAATTTGGTATATGAGGAGGCTATGATCTAAGGATTCAGTACGGCGTAGGGAAAATGTCTAAATTCTGTTTATTCCTTGGAGGATCATACGATGTATGCCTCGTGTAAACATTCGAATACTGTAAAACATGTCCTCATCCACTTGTTAATGTTAGCTTTGTTTCTGATGTCGGGCCCTCAGTTGATATTCGCCTTAGAAGAAACGCCGAATGAGACCGGAACAATGCTTCTTGTGCTGGAGGACTGTGATAGCGATAACAGAGACTCAACGCCCCCGTATGGAGACTTGGTCTCTCTGCTTAACTCAAAGGGCGAACTCATCAGAAAGTACCATAGCCTTGAGATTCAAAGTACCTTTAGCGGTTGCACGAAAATCTCGGCATCCGAGGATGGTCGTTTCTTTGTAGTGTGCGAAAATGCTCCGAACAAGCTGACTATGTGTGAAACTGCAACGCGTAAAGAACTTTGGTCCCTGTGGATGGATTTCGAGTCTGCCGTATTCGCAAACGACTTGATATATGCTGTGAACAGAAACAATGTCTTCGCAATTGACAATACAGGTACAATTGTTAAGCATTCCAGACTCGGCGGATTCGATATTGCCGTCGATCCCAAACATGATTGCCTCTGGATTGTCGGCCTTGATGTCAAGAAGTGCGATTTGGACCTTCAGTTGCAGTTCAAAACAAAGCTAACACTCGATGCCAATAAGACGGGCGCATTTTCAGTTGACGTCAGCCCGGATGGCTCAATCTGGATTGCTGAACAAAACATTCGTCAAGAATATGGCAGCAAGAACCGTTTAGTGAAGAGATCACTATACGGCGGCATCCTAAAGAAAATCGACTTGGACTTTTCGCCGATACGCCTGCGCATAGACAAGTATGACGGCAGCGTATGGACAACCGGCATGACAAGAGAGCGGGACTTTTCGGGAATTGGTGACGAATGGCCGGAGACCCTCGATGAATTGAACGAGCTGGTAAAAACAGAAATAGAGACTTTCACCCGTAAATATGATTCAGAGGGTAATTTGATTTTCGAAATCAGCGAAGGGGGCTATTCAATCGAGCTGGATCCTTCGGACCGCTCGGCCTGGATTGCCGGCAAGAAAAATATATGGCATTATTCCGCCAACGGCCAAAACCTCGCCTCATACGCCGGCTCTTCCGACGGCCAAAAGTGGCTCGCAATCATCCCCGGCAAAAGCAAATGACCAGTCGCTTATAAATTTGATGGTGTGCTGTGCACACCCTACCGCTGCGTTATGAGTTGTGTTTGTCAGTAAAGGATTTGAAGCGGCAGGTATAAGCTTATAGAACATTGCACTTTGTATGATCAGGTAGGGTGTGCACTACGCGCTCTCCAGGGAACTGTGCCTATTTTTTTCATATTTTTTAACCACCGGATATGAACGATTATATAATACTGATTGATGGGCAGGTTGTCCGAATAGGTAGGGTGTGCACCGCACACCATCTCATTTTGAAAGGACGTACTGTTGCGATTACGCTGGTCATCTTATGCCCAATTATAAACGAACATATCAGGCTGGAGGTATGTTTTTCTTTACGTTGGTGACACATCGCAGGCGGAATCTGTTTTCAGAATCCACTGCTATTGAATACCTGCGGGAGGCGATTGCTCAAGAGAAAGCACAACATCCGTTCGATTTGACGGCTATTGTTCTTCTGCCGGATCATATTCATTGTATTTGGGAATTGCCGGAAAATGATGACGATTTTTCCAGACGGTGGGGACGCATAAAAAGCAGGTTTACCAAAGCGTGGCTGGCTCACGGCGGTCAGGAAGCCGAAATCTCGCATGCGCGTAATCATCACCGGGAACGGGGTGTCTGGCAGAAAAGATTCTGGGAACACAGAGTCCGCGACGAAGTTGAGCTGATGCATCATGTCAATTATATCCACTACAATCCCATCAAGCACGGCCTGGCTCGCTGTCCGCATGAGTGGCCATATTCGAGCTTTGCCCGATGGGTCAAGCGAGGATTCTACAAGCAAAATTGGCTTTGCGATTGCGAACGCAGAAGACCGATTGTACCGGAGTACCTGCAGGCAACGGATACTTTCGGCGAATAAACAATTTGGCGGTGTGTGGTATATAATCCCGATTGGTGTGCGGTGCACACCCTACCGTTGCGTTATGCGTTGTGTTTTTCGGTAAAGGATTTGACGCGGCAGATATAAGCTAATAGAATATAGCACTTCGTATGCTAAGGAGTGAGAGGTGAGTCGGTAGGGTGTGCATGGCACACCATTTCTGTTTCGTATTGAATATCGAGGTTTTAAAATGACGTGGATTAACGAGAATTATTTAAAATTGCAGGCGGGGTATTTATTTCCGGAGATCGGGCGGAGAAGAAGGGCGTTTCAGGCCGCTCACCCGGATGCGAAGATAATCAGTATGGGCATCGGCGATGTGACGCAGCCGCTGGCGCCGGCAGTAACGGCCGCAATGAAAAAGGCTGTCGATGAAATGGCCCGGGCCGAAACGTTCAGAGGCTACGATGACGGCGGCGTTGGTTATGAATTTTTAAGAAAAGCAATCTGCGACAACGATTACAAGGCCCGCGGCGTCGAAATCAATATCGACGAAATAATCGTCAGCGACGGGGCCAAGTGCGATACCGGCAATATGCAGGAAATATTCGGGCTGGATAACGTTGTGGCCGTCTCCGACCCGGTTTACCCCGTGTACGTGGATACGAACGTAATGGCCGGCAGGACCGGCGCCGCGGCGGAGGGCCGGTACGAAGGGATTGTGTATATGCCCTGCACCGAAGAGAACGAGTTTGTGCCCCAGCCGCCCGCTGGGAAGGCGGATTTAATTTATCTGTGCTTCCCGAACAACCCGACCGGTGGGGTAGCTACGAAAGAGCAGCTTGCCGAATGGGTTGATTACGCCCGCCGGAATAAGGCGATCATTCTTTACGACGCCGCTTACGAGGCGTATATCTCCGAGCCGGATATCCCACATTCGATCTACGAGGTCGATGGAGCAAAAGATGTCGCTATCGAGTTTCGCAGCTTCTCGAAAACGGCCGGCTTTACAGGCGTCCGTTGCGCATTTACCATTGTGCCGAAGCAGTTGAAAGCTTACACAAAAGACGGCAGGGCGGTCGAGGTCGGCCCGATTTGGAAACGCCGGCACTGCACGAAGTTCAACGGCGTCTCTTACGTCACCCAGGCCGGGGCGGCGGCGATTTACACAAAAGACGGCAAAAAACAGGTCAAAGCGACCATCGATATTTATATGAGTAACGCTAGGCTCATCCGCGAGACGCTCGGTAAGATCGGCTATACCGTTTACGGCGGCGTCAACGCTCCTTATATCTGGCTCAAAACACCCGAAGGCGCCGGCTCATGGGAATTTTTCGATATGTTGCTGAACAAGGCACACGTGGTGACTACTCCCGGTGCAGGCTTCGGCTCGGCAGGAGAGGGCTATGTCAGACTGACGGCATTCGGCCAGCCGGAAAAAGTGGAAGAGGCACTCGAACGTATCAAGGCGATTTCCTGATGGCAGACACTACGACATATATCGGACTCGGCAGCAATTTGGGCGACCGGAAGAACTATATTAACAAGGCCCTCGAAATGATCGCCGGCGCCGAGCAGGTTCAGCTATACCGGGTCAGTGACATTATCGAGACGGTTGCGCTGTCGTCAAGCGAGCAGCCCAAATTCCTTAACGCGGTCGCTGAACTCAAGACGACGCTGAGTGCGGCGGATTTGCATAAGACGCTGACCGATATCGAGAACGGGCTCGGCAGGGCACGGCGCGGACATTGGTGGCCGAGGACGATTGACCTGGACTTATTGCTGTTCGGCAAAGAAATTCTGGAAAGCCCCGATTTGACCGTCCCTCATCCGCAGATGCACCTGCGTTCGTTCGTGCTCAAAGGCCTCTGCCAGCTTAACGGCGAGTTGCTTCATCCCGTAATGAAAGTCTCGCTCAACGAATTGAACGCACGATTGAACGGCTGCGATTTCGCTCTCGATCCCGATAAGCCGCAGCTTGTCAGCATTGCCGGCAATATCGGCGTCGGAAAAACCACGTTAGCAAAAAAACTGGCGGGCCGGCTTGGCTGTGAGGTATTGCTCGAACCTTACGATGAGAATCCTTTTCTGCCGGATGTCTATGCCGGCAAAAAAGAGCTGGCACTGGATTCGCAGTTGTACTTCCTGACCAGCAGGGCCGAGCAGTTGGATCCGAACAAGCTGGAAAGTGGAAGAATTTGTATCAGTGATTACGTTTTCGACAAAGAGCTGATCTACGCCAGGCGGCTGCTCGATGCGCAGCAACTCGCTTTATACGAAAAAATCTACCCTCCGTTCGCTGCGCATGCTATGACGCCGGCGCTGGTTATCTATATGCACGATCCTCCGCAGAATTGCCTTGAACGCATCCACAGCCGGAATCGTCCTTACGAGCAGCAGATTGAACTGCAGTTCCTCCGGACGCTCGATTCCGATTACGAGCGATTGTTTGAGCGGTGGAAATCCTGCCCTGTAATACGAATATCAACATCGCAAAGCACAGACGCCGATTCGGTGGTAAAACAAATAAAATATTACACCGCCGGCCATTTCGTCATTGCGGGTGCGGCAGAGCAATCTAAAATGTAACGGATGAGATTGCCACGGCCTGCTTCGCGGTCCTCGCAATGACAAATCCGACAGGGATTCTAAAGATGGAAGTAGCAAAAACAATTGAAGAGGTTAGAGGCCTGGTGAGTAACGCTCGGAGCAAAGGCAAAAAGATCGGCCTTGTGCCGACTATGGGCGCGCTTCACGTGGGACACATTTCGCTTATCGAGACGGCGGTTAAAGAGTGCGATTTTGTCGTCATCAGCATTTTTGTTAATCCCACGCAGTTCGGGCCGGGCGAAGATTTTGAAAAATATCCCCGCCCACTGGAGGACGACCTGCAGATTTGCAGGAAAGCACGCATTGACGTGGTTTTTGCCCCGGAACCTGAGCAGATGTACTCGACGGAAAATGTCACATGGGTAAACGTCGAGAAACTGACCGAGCCGTTATGCGGCCGGTCACGACCTAAACATTTTCGCGGAGTTACGACAGTGTGTGCCAAGCTGTTCAATATCGTCGCTCCCGACGCCGCCTATTTCGGCCAGAAGGACGGCCAGCAGGCAATTGTAATAAAGCGAATGGTCGCCGACTTGAATATGCCGCTGGAGATTGTCATCTGCCCCACGGTCCGCGAGTCGAACGGTCTGGCCGTCAGCAGCAGGAATCAATACCTGACCGCCCAGCAGAAAAAAGACGCGGCAAATATCTATAAATCACTTAAGACATGCCTCCGGTTAATCGACGCCGGCACGACGGAAACGCGCCAAATCATTGCCGAAATGCAAAAAATATTGCAGCAGATTCCATCGGGACAAATCGAATACGTCAGCATTGTCGATGCCGAAAGCCTTGAGAGTGTAGAGAAAATCGCCGGTAAAGTCCTCGCGGCCGTCGCCGTAAAAATCGGCCCGGCCAGACTGATCGATAATATTCTGGTGGACGCAGGCAAATAGCTGTGTATAATGTGTCCGAATAGTCGCAGATAAGCGATAAATCATATTGCGAGTGATTGATTATGTTTGTAAAGATATTAAAAAGCAAGTTGCATCGTGCACGGGTAACCGAGACAAAGCTGCACTACCCCGGCAGCATAGCGATTGATTCGGCGCTTATGGAAGCGGTGGGCATTTTGCCTTACGAGTCTGTCCTGATCGCCGATTTGAACAATGGCAACAGGCTGGAGACCTACGTCGTTCCTGCAGAGGCTGGTTCCGGTCAAATCGTAATTCTTGGCGCAGCAGCCCAGTTGATTCAGAAAAAAGACATCGTTATCATTCTCAGCTTCGGTTATCTTACGCCCGAAGAAGCAAAAGAATCCAGGCCGAAAATCGCTGTTCTCGATGAGAATAACAAAATCATAAAATAGCTTTGCCGAGAAACGCACATACAAGCTTGATTTACGGCTGCTGAAATGAAAAATCGACAATCGAAAATCGACATTTGAAAATAATTAATGCATCCTGTACTTTTCGAGATACCTTTTATCCACTTGACCGTAAGAAGCTTCGGCCTGATGATGGTTATCGGTTTTCTCCTGGGATTTTTCCTATTGGGAAAGCTGGGCCGTAAAATCTCATCCAATCCCCAATTAATTACAAATCTTGCCTTGTATTGCCTGATCGCCGGAGTGGTGGGGGCACGTGTATTTTTCGTCGTCCACCATTTCGATGAGTTGCAGAGGTCCTGGGTGTCGGTTTTTGCCGTCTGGCATGGCGGTTTGGAGTTTTACGGCGGCGTGATTTTCGCCATCCCTGTCATTGTTCTTTATTCGCGGCATCATAAGCTTCCAATCCGGCCGTATCTCGATATTGTAGCAATCGCCATGATGCTGGGATTATCATTCGGCAGAATGGGCTGCTTTCTGAATGGCTGCTGCTTCGGCAAACCGACGAAATTGCCCTGGGCAGTCCGTTTCCCGTATGACTCATTCGCCTACTTTAGCCAGATTAACGCAAATCCGGAAAGAAACCGACCTGAGCCCCGGTTGACATTGCCGCATGACGAATATTCAAGCTTCGTCGACACAAATGGAAGGTTGTACCCAAAATCCTTCGAAGAATTAACCGAGCAGCAGAAATTCGAGGTCAGCAAAGGCAAATATCAATGCCTTCGTATTCATCCAACCCAATTGTATTCATCTGCCAATGCCGCTCTTTTATGTCTTTTGCTTTACCTTTTCTGGCTAAGATCCCAAAGAAGCGCTGGCTCCGGGAATACCCGGATGCTTCTAATCAGGCCCGGCCAAACATTTGCCCTGGCATTCATACTTTACGGCATTACCCGGTTCCTTATAGAATACCTACGCGATGACAACCCGTTCGAGTACGCCTGGTGGGCAGTTTACAAAGGCGGTACGGTTTCTCAGAACCTGAGCATTTATCTGGTCATACTCGGCGTGGTTTTGATGGCGGTATTTCAGATCACTAAACCGAAGGCCCCAGCAACGGAAAACGCAGTTAATAACAAAAATCGACAATCGACAATCGGAAATCGAAAATAATTAATGTTTCCCGAGCTGTTTGAAATTCCGTTCATCCATTTAACCGTAAAAAGCTACGGCCTGATGATGGTCATTGGCTTTCTTTCCTGTGTTTCGCTGATAAGGCACCTCAGCCGGGACTTCACGCCCAATCCGCAGCATATTACAAACGCTGCTCTATATTCTCTGATCGGCGGGGTAGTCGGAGCCCGCCTGTTCTTCGTAGTCCACTATTTTGACAAGTTCAGATCGAATCCCATCGAAGTATTTGCAATCTGGCAGGGCGGCCTGGAGCTTGCAGGCGGCGTGGTTGCGGCCATTATAGTCATTGTATTCTATCTGCGGTATCATAAGCTGCCCATCCGTCGCTATCTTGATGTACTCGCCATAGGCCTGATGCTGGCGCTTGTTTTTGGTCGAATCGGCTGCTTTCTCAACGGCTGCTGCTATGGCAAACCCACGGAACTACCCTGGGGCGTCCGCTTCCCCTATAACTCGTTCGCTTATAACAGCCAGATAAGTCCTGACATAGACAGGAAAAGACCCGAGCCGTATTTTGAATTGCCCGGCGAATTTTTCGGTTATACAGATGAAAACGGCGTTCAGTATTCCGGCCTGAAACCGAAAGAATATCTCACCGTAAAGCAGAAAATCGAGGTCACCGAAGGCAAATACAGATGTTTGCCGGTCCATCCGACACAGTTGTATTCTTCCGGAATGGCCGCTTTTTGGTGCCTAATGCTGTATCTGTTGTGGCGAAGGAGTAAAAAAGCGGAACTTTCCGGCAGTTCCGGCAGGTTTTTCACCAGACCCGGCTACACGTTTGCTTTGATGTTCATTGTCTATGGAATCACCCGCTTTCTCATGGAATATCTGCGTGACGATAATCCATTCGAGTTTGACGGCCTGACAATATCGCAAAACATCGGCATCGCTATGATTGTACTCGGCGTGATTTTAACGGCGATATTTAAGTCGATGAAAGTCCAAGCTATCGAGTTTTGAGTCTTTTTTTTCTGAACATTTACCCGAATTTACGATATTATTAAGACAAGGGCCGTTGGCATATGATATTTAGCCACCGGATTTATCCGGGGTTTTATAAAAATTTATCACACGACGGCACGAAGTAGTATAATATATTTCTTTTTAACAGAGAAATACACAAGGATATTATGGGACTTTACGACAGAGATTACACTCAGGCAGATTTTAAGTCGCAACACGGAAACTTCAGATATGCACCCCAGATGCGGATGTCTTTTCCGAAGCTAACGCCGGTAGTCAAGTGGCTGCTGATTATCAATATAGGTGTATTTTTAGCTGCAATAATAATAAAGCCGCTCGGCGTTTTTATCTATACATGGTTTGAGCTCGACGCTACATCGCTGGGACGGGCATTGCAACCCTGGCGTTTGATTACCTACCAGTTCCTGCACGATCCCGGCTTTGTCTGGCACATCTTTTTTAATATGCTGGGTTTGTTCTTTTTGGGCCCGACGCTGGAACGCCACTGGGGCAGCAGAAGATTCCTGCCGTTTTATCTCGGCTGCGGTGTTGCTGGTGGTTTATTCTATTATTTCCTCGTCGCGGTCAGATTCCTGCCGGCCGGTATAATGGTTGGAGCTTCCGGCTCGATCCTCGGTATGTTAGCCGCCTGTGCAATCCTTTTCCCTCATTTCGTTGTATTCATTCTCCTGTTTCCCGTACCGATAAGGATAGCAGCGGTCGGCTTGACTGCGGTATATCTTGTTGCCATACTAACGAAGGGGTCAAACGCCGGCGGCGATGCAGCACATCTGGCTGGTATGGCGGCGGGGGCCGCTTACGTTTTTTCGCAATCCTGGCGTGACAAGTTCAAGTTCAAACTCCAGTCCGGCCACTGGGAAAAGCAAATGGCCGCACAGCGCAACCTGCAAGTCGAAGTGGACCGCATTCTCGAAAAAGTCCACAATTCTGGCATCCAGAGCCTAAACTCCAAAGAAAGAAAGATACTAAGAGAAGCCACCAAAACCGAGCAAATGCGAAACAAATTCTAAATCTAAGACCTGTTTACTCCCCGGATTTATCCGGGGGTCCTCTATATCTATCAAACCCTGCCTTGCTTGAAATTTAATACCGCGAACTTGCCGTAATATTTTCTTGCTGCTTCGTCATAGGCCTTCGCCGCCTCGATTTCATCGTCGAAGGAACCGAGAAATTTACTGCTGCCACTAACCTGTATTTTTGCATGCCATTTCTGCTCGCGAGAATTAAATGCGATACCTTTGTACCTTGAGCGGCTGTTATTCCTTGGCTTTCGCCTGTTCCACTTTCGGCCGTCGATTCTCAATAATCAATTGGTAAATTGAATTGCCATCGCTTTTGGTCGATTTCTCACAAGAATTTACCTATTTCAACTCGTTTGTGTTGCTGCCAATTCCAGATCAGCTTATCTATCGTTCGGTGTGAACAATCCTTAGTCACTACAATAAACATCCTCGATGCACTCAAAATGCCCTTTCTGTGGCATAATTTCTCGATCTCGCTGAAAATGAGTAAAAAAATTTATGTCAATTTGGGAAATTTTCCTTGACATTAACATGGAATATCTGGTAGACTTAGATAAGCAACATGTGGAAGTTTCTGCGAATCTTGACTTTAAGGCGTATTACGTATCCGCTGTTCCTGGGCAAAGCCTGATGCGTGATCAGGTGAGGAATAGAGTAGGAAGTTAGGTAATACGGCAGGAAACAGAGGAGCGGTGTAAGGTAAAACACTTGTCTTTCACCCGTATCTTTCTTAGCCACGTATTTCGTGGTCCGACCAATCTTGCCTGACTGGCAACTCTACTTATGTACAATCCGAAGGATCATTGCGCAAGACCCTTCAGGTTGAATGTTAGTGTGACGCTTGTCAAAGACTTATTCTTGTGCTGTTATGACTCATTTAGAGGAGAAAGAGGTGAATGATATGCTCAAAAAAATATCAGTGATAGTAATGTGTGCTGCTCTCGGAGCAGGTGTCAGTGTTGCCGGCCCCACCACTAATGTGGCTCTGAATGCAAATGTGACGCTAAATGGCGGTTCATTTTTCACGGGTGGATGGGGAGGTGGATTAACGGTCAATCCGAATACAATTGTGGATGGGGTCTTTTTCCCGCGGGGTACACAATGGGATCTGGGACCTGTTTGGTGGGATTCTAATGACGGCGCTGCCCGCTGGATAACTATTGATCTCGGCAACACGTTTAAGATCGAAAGCCTCATTGTACAGGCGGACGATAACGATGCCTACGAATTGTACTATTGGGACATGGGAACCAGTGCCTGGCAATTAGCATGGGATGTGCCAAATTACGATATCGTGCCAGACCCATCGAATTGGGGCATGCAAACCCGACCGAATCCTGCTGATGATACGCAACGCTATATGCTTCCATCGCCCATCGTGACCAACGCTCTAATGTTCCAAGGGAATATGGGTGATACTCCTGATTTGCTTTTCGCCGTATCAGAAATCCAGGCTTACGGAAATGTAATACCCGCCCCTGGCGCAATTTTATTGGGCAGCATTGGCGTTGGTTTTGTAAGCTGGCTGCGCAGGCGCAGAACACTGTAAAAGAATTATCGAAATTCGACATTAATAAGAGCTGCGAGCTTGATACTTGTAGCTCTTTAGGGCCCTTGCTTTTTATACACACTTTTCCTCCGAAAGCAGGGGCTTTTTTTCAAACAATACGTAGTCACCATAATAGACATATACGAATCGTTGTAGTATAGGACTAGACGAAGGCTGTAGTCATGGAGGCTCGCAGTCCCCGAAAGCCCCTGCCCACTTCTACCTCCTCCTGAACAAGTAGGGGGTTTTTTCAAAAAATATGTAGTCACCACAATTGACGAATATCGCCAGTTAACCAGAATACTGGTGAACGGTTATTAAAAGAAATATGGGATTTCCCCTGGTGTCCTTTTAATATTGAATATCGTCGAGCCGGAATGAGTTTATTGCTTTTTCACTTTTCTTTTTAGCAGGTTTCTGGCTTTAAGGCGGTATTTTTGCGGGAGGAAAGAGATTATCTTGCGTTCAACCAGGAGCCTCAATCCGAGGATCTCCAGGCCGATAAGCGCCAGCCAGGAGCCTGGGGTTAGCGGTGTCAGCAATGCGAGCACGCCGACGAGAACCAATACTACACCTAAGACTATTTTAAGTGCTCTTCGCATTTTCTCAGGTAAAAAAGAATCCCTCAATATGTTTGTTCTAATCCCAGATACTTCGCTTCGCTCAGTATGACAAAAGTGAGGATTAACAGTTCTTACACACGTGCTAAGTATTGAATGACATCGACTCGGCAAAGACCATCTGGAAGTCTGGCTCGTGAGCTATTTCGACATATTCGATTTTACGTGCCAGTTCGCGGGCCTGGTCCCGATATTGCCGGCTGAGCAGTATCATCTGTGCGCCGGCGGCGGCGGCGTTGCCGACGAAATGAATTTTTTCGGCCTGAACCGCGGGCAAAAGACCGATTCGCAGGGCACTGCGCTGACTGATGTAATTTCCAAAAGCGCCGGCTAAAAGGATTCGCTTTATGCCGGAATCTTCAAGGCCGATTTTTTGCTGTAAGAGTTTGATGCCGGCGCGGATGGCACCTTTGGCAAGCTGCATCTGGCGGATGTCTTTTTGGGATAGAAAGACCGGATTGTTCGCGTCTCCGGTCAGGCGGAAGGCTGGCTGGCCGTCCTGCTCGAAGAATCTGGCGAGAATGGCCGGCGGTAGTCTATCCTCCAACGTTTTCGGCTCGGCGAAGCGGCCGGTCCCGTTAATGACGCCCAAATCCAGCATGACGGCGACGGCGTCAATCAGGCCCGATCCGCAGATCGAGCGGGGCGGGACGTTTCCGATTACATCCAGACCGATGTCATCTTCGTTTATAACGACAGCCTCGATTGCGCCATCGAAAGCCCTGCTGCCGCAGGTGATACGTGCTCCTTCCAGGGCCGGGCCTGCGGCGCAGCTTGCTGCGTAGAGTTTGTCTTTCGTGCCGAGAACAATCTCGCCGTTTGTACCGATGTCGACTATCAGCGTCATTTCCTCGGCCGAATCTATATCAGCCGCAAGGGCCACGGCGGTAGTATCGGCCCCTACGTAGCCGGCTATATTCTCTATGGTATAGATATTGCCGGCGG
The DNA here is from genome assembly GCA_964612465.1 of uncultured Pirellulales bacterium. Taxonomy (GTDB): domain Bacteria; phylum Planctomycetota; class Phycisphaerae; order Sedimentisphaerales; family Anaerobacaceae; genus JAFGPJ01. The sequence continues at coordinate 5,295 of CAZTDF010000087.1, read as the reverse complement.
GATTTATCTGTAGGCCCAGCTCGCCGGGAGTCACTTCGTGGGCATCGAGCGAATAGGCCTCGTAAGGAGCATGGCCGAGCTGGATTATGGGCAGCCCAAGGAAAATGTGGTTCATCGTCGTATTGCCGGCAACACACATTTCGAAGACGTCGTTTGTCTCGATAGCGGCTTTTTTGCAGAGCCTAACGGTCAGGTCATTTATACATTCGATTATGGCTTTCTGCAGATCGGCGAATTCTTTGCCGGTTTGAGCGTATGCGATTCTGCTGACCACATCGTCGCCGAAGCGAGTTTGGGGATTCAGGGCGGCTTGGGTAGCCAGGCATTGGCCGCCGGCCATATCAATGAGCCTGGCGACGACGGTGGTTGTACCGAGATCGACGGCAAGGCCGAATATCGTTGCGGCCGAATCTGCCTGCACGTACTTTTTATAAACATCGGGCTGAATTTGAGCCTTCGTATCGACACTTTCGGTAAGAATCCGCTGCTCGAAGAATCTGGAGCCGGCAGGGATTGTGACCGTAATATCGCTATCGATTGTATATTGGCAGGCGAGGACTTCCCGGGCGTCCGGCTCAAGGTAAACGAGGCATTTCCCGCACGTTCCCTTGCCGCCGCAAACAGTGTTCAGAATGATGCCCGCCTGGCCAGCGGCCTCGATAAGTGTTGCACCTGAATGAATAGAGATTTGCTTGCCATCGGGCTTGAAAGTGATATTGAAATGTTTCATTTGCCGTGCTGCGTATTGACTTTGTGCGTAAATATACTTATGCGTAAATAGGATCGCTTATTTACGCATCATCTCGACCCACGATAGAAAATCTATCGGTGGTTAGCTTATTTTATGCCTAATTTTCCAGCGGGCACGTCTTTTTTTGCTGCCCACTTTGCGTCTGCGTCTCGATTTTGCCATTCATTTCTCCACAAACAAATAAAAATCTTTATCGTAAAGGGGTTTTAAGCTTTTAGAATATATGGTATTATAAAACAATTAGCAAGTAAAATAAAATTTCAAAAGTCAGGGCAAAAAGTCCGCAGTTCAAAAATCAATGAGCTTTGCGCCACGTTATTATTCGTGATCTTGTCGGAGACGGCGGTTTTTTGCCAATTCAGATTGGAGCGACGAAATGATTCAGTGCAAAGATTGTGAGTTTTGTGAAATCGGTCAGGATGGCAGAAGAAACTTCAAATGTGACCCGTTTCTTAATATCAAGGAACCCGAGTGTATCGCCAAATGGCAGCTAATCCGCCTGGATATGCTCGTAGCCAGCTATCAGGGAATGATTAAGTGGTACGGGAAATTAGCACCGCTCCAGGACAAAATAATCCGCTACATGCAGCGCGAAATCAACGAGCTTGACGAAACTGAGAGCTGGAAGCTCGATGTTGATGAAGATGAGGAAGAAGAAATCTTATAATTCCCTTATAAGCTGGAAGACTCTGAAGGGGAACCTGCAGTACTTTTTATTGCCGAAAAGACCTATAACTGAACAGATTTCAATGTGCCGAACCACAATTTCTCATACAGCACATAGTTAAATGGCACACTTTTAGGCACCACGAATGTTATCCAAAAACTCGTTTTTTTGGATTTTTGCAATAAATCAGTCGCGGATACCGTCTTTATTTACGTAAAAAACGCTTGAATATGGCAAAAAGCAATGACTTAGCCCGGATAATAACTGGCTGCAAAGGTGGCGATGCTAATTGCTTCTCTCAGATTGTTGACATGTATGCAAGCCGTTGTTATGGTTATTTTTACCGATTGACGGGCAATAACGACATCAGTGATGAATTGCTCAGCGAGCTATTTGTAAAGTTAGTGGAGAAAATCGGTTCGTACAAGGGAGGATCTTTTGAAAGCTGGCTGTTTAAGGTCGCATCTAACATTTTTCACGACCATTTACGTAGTAAGCAGCGGCGGAAAAAATTGATCGAAGTCCAAATAACAGAATTCGAGTCCGGAACAATAGAACCAAAGCAATCCGACGGCGAGTTGACTGACAAACTGCAGATTCAACTCGGAAGGATGGACGAAGATACAAGAGAACTGATAATGTTGCGTTTCTATTCACAATTAAGTTTCAAGGAAATAGCGCAGAAGCGGTCCGAGCCCATTGGTACCACCCTGGCAAAAACGCACCGTGCGCTCAAAAAACTGCGACAATTAATGGAGGGCTAAATATTATGGAAAATCGAAATCGTGAGAATTTAAGAGAGCTGTTCGAGAAATTCTTCGACGCCGAACAGGCCGAAAGCTGCGTTGAGGATATTCAAAAGGCCGAGCAAATATTGCGTGAGCATCCTGCGCCCGAGCCGGATGATATGCTCATAGCAAATATTAAGGCCGAAATAGCAATGCGCCTGCAGGCCGCAAGAGCACACCGCTTCAGGCGAATAATCTATGGAGCAGTGGGTACAGCAGCGGCAATTCTCCTCGTCGCTTCAGTTTATCTGCAATTATTTCAAAAAGACGCTCCACAAAATGGAGATTATCATGCCTCACTCATATCAACTGCAATGTGGGAAGGCGACGATGTTACCGTTGACGATGAGGATTTGGCAGTTTTCACCGCTCAAATTGAGCAGATCGAAAATGAGGTGCGGACCTTACAGTCGGGCGAGGACACCGGTAACGGCGACAGCACATTAACAGAATTGGAAATGGAACTAATAGAAATTAACAGCGATTTCTGGAAGGGATAAGACAGATGGAATCAAGTCGCGTTATCATATTATTTTTAGTGCTAACGGCCTTTCTTGCTGTAGGCATCCAGCCCTGTGTAGGGGATCAGAAAAATGAGCAAAACCTCTTTGAAGAAGATGACAGAGGACCAAGACCGGGGCCAGGACCTGAACGAGGGATGAGAAGGGGAGGTCCCGGACGAGGAAGGTTCGAACTGACAGACGAAGAAGTCGATCGCATTCTAAAGGATTTGAAAAAGCGCTCTCCTGAAAAGGCAAAGGAACTTGCAGAGCTGCGAAAAGAGAATCCCGATAAGTTCAGAGAGGAGCTTGGGAGGCACGCCCGCGAGGAATTCCGCAAAGTCATAGGAGAACGAATAGAGAAATGGCGTCAGCAAAGGCAGACAGAATTTCTCGAATGGCTTGCGAAGAGCATACCTGATGAAGCGGAAGAATTAGCCAAGTTGAAGGAGAGGGATCCCAAACTCTATGACCAGAAATATGAGCTGGCCTTGAAGAAATACGGCCGGATATATGAGGAGAGCAGAAGGAATCCGGAATTAGCGAAAGTTCATATCGAAGATTTACAACTGCAAAAAAGACGTGATCAACTTATCGGTAAAATCAACGCCACCAAAAACCAAAGGGAAAAGAATAAGCTTACCGTAGAGCTTCAAGAGGTAGTTGGGCGCCGGTATGACCTGATTGTCAGACGCAAACAAATCGCATACGAATGGTTTCTTGAACGGCTTAAGGAGCTGCAAAATCGAATCAATGAAAGCAGGGCCGAAATTCTTAAAGCACAGGATGCCAAAGTCAAGGCCGAAAATATCAAGAAGCGAACTCAGGAATTACTTGAAGAAAAGAAAGGATTCAACTGGGACTGAGATTATCGAAATAATCTTTGATGGCCGACAACTCGGAACCGGCTAACAATTGCACATTCACCCGTGCCTGAATAGAGGCACAGATCCACAGTTAGCCCCGCAATCATATGCGGGGTTTTTTCATCTCTTATTTCAAATGGGATTTCAAACAGATGTATTGGTGTAGATCCGACTCCCACCAATCATGTTCACTATCGAAAGACGTATTTCTAATGTTTAATTCCTTTTGGCAGCCCGACCGCCTCGCGAGGACTGTGGCGAAAAAAGGTCTCGCTGGACGAAAATCGCTATGAAGTGATACGTCCCTGTCATCAGCTCGCAACGAACGAGAATCCATCCGGCCTCTTCGGCCTGCTGGATAAGCAGTCCCGGCGACCAGGCATGATCCCTGCCTCGACCACTGCCGAGCGCCGGATTCATCTCGATCACACAAAGCCGGCCGGTTGGCTTAACAACCTTACGCAAGTGACGAAGATAATCCACATGACCGCCTTCATTCAAGTGGTGATAGGTCTTGGACAAAAAAGCAAGATCGCAGGAGTTCTCAGGCAAAGCGGTGCCGTCGAGCGGAGAAAGATAAGGCTTGATTTGTGGCACGTTAGCGAGCTTTTTCTTCATATCATCAACTTTTCTCTGCTTGACCTCCGAGGCGTGAATAACGCCCTCAACGCCGACGAATTTGGCCATCTGCCGTGACCAGAAGCCGTCGCCAGCACCGATATCCACCACGACGTCACCGCTTTTGAGATCCAGTTCCTTCATAACGTAATCGCTTTTATCCCGGTACGGATAGTGCCCGCTGCCGCCGTAGGCGTGTTGTTTGGTATCGACAACGCGCGTGCTCTGATCCGAGTCGGCATAGACCGCTGCCGGGACGGCTATCAGAATTACCAATACGAGCAAAGAAATGCGGTTCAACATGGTCGGACTCCTTATTCACTTGAGATTCTAATTCACCCTCGCCCAGCGGCGCCGCCGAGCACCATTTGCAAAAGAGTACCAAGTCTGAGTTAGAGATTCAAGGAGAACTCGCTACGCTGTAAACATTCTGTATCGATATTGAATATTTTCTTTTTAACTATCCGATATATGTTATAATGGTATGTAAATAGGGAGAATTGAATGATGAGCGTAAAGAAGGCACTCAAGCCCAGATTTCTGCACATGCTGTGGGCAGGGATGATTATTATGCTCGTGATCTGGCTTATGTCCGTCTTGAAATGCAACATGGCAACACCCGCCTATTGAGCAAAAATACACAGGTCGGGAAACTGTATGCATGTAGTGATCATAGCATTTCTGGTTCAACTCGTAGTTTCAGCCGTCGCGTTATGGCTTGCAATGAAGCTGACAAAAGAGGAAGGCTCGCTCCTTGGCCTTTTTGCCGCCGCCTTCATAGCATCGCTGACGAGCCTGCTGCCCATACCATACTTTAGCGGACTGCTTTCATTTATCGTGCTGTTGGTCCTGATCTCAAAGTTCACCACGGCCGAAATCTTCCCCGATGCCGTCTTAATCGCAGTAATAGCCTGGGGGCTGGCAGCCCTGGCCAATTTCGCGATTATGATGGCCTTGAGATAATAAAGTCTAAGCATGCACAATAGAATTAACCCGCAGATCTCACCACGACAACATTCAGAGCAGTATAATACGCTTTCGGTTAATGTCAGTCGGGTGACATTGCGATTCTGAAGCCGTTATTGAAGTGGATTCGGCAGCCGAG
>CAZTDF010000086.1:2869-17737 GCA_964612465.1 uncultured Pirellulales bacterium | reverse complement strand
GACCCTTATCATACAGGATCAAACGATTGGAGACAGCCTTTCATGAGATTACGTAGTGGTTATTGTGCCGGACAGTTGAGAATATACTCGACAAGTTCATCCAGATCGGCCGTAGCGAGGCAGAGACTGGAATCGGCGGCGCCGTAGTATATTAATACTCTGCCGTCTTTTTTCACCCAGCCGCAGGGAAACACCACGTCATCGACGTCGCCCTCTCGCTCATAGTGCGCCTTCGGGCCAAAAATCCATTCATCCGTTCGCCGAATCACCTTAAGCGGATTTTCCAAGTCCAGCAGAGCAAGGCCCAATCGATAAATCGAGCCGGAAGCCGTCGTTCTGACGCCGTGATACACAATCAGCCAGCCGGCCTTTGTCTCTAACGGCGGCGAGCACAGGCCGATTTTGTTGGCATCCCACCATCCGCCTTCACGTGCCTGGATTATCTCCTGATGTTCGCCCCAATGTTTGAGATTGGGCGAGAATGAGATCCATATATGAGCCCCAAGCATCGACGACCTGGGCACCGGCCGATGCAGCATTACCCAGAGGCCGTTGAACTTGACCGGGAAAAGAGCTGCATCTTTATCTTCGGGGGGCATAACCGGCCCGAGCCTTCTGAATGTTTTGAAATTACTCGTCAGAGCAAGGGATACAAGCGGCCCGCCTTTTGAGTAGGCCGTATAACAAATCGCCCATTTGCCCATGTCCTCGATCCGGGTGATTCGCGGATCCTCAATGCCCCAAAGCTCCTCCGGATATTTTTCCGGTTCCGGTTTCAAGGTTGGCGCACTGTCGATTTGCCAGTTGGTGATTCCATCTTCGCTTCTGGCGGCGGTCAAATGCGAAATCCCTCTGTAGTCTTCGACGCGGGCGAGCAGGAGAATTTTGCCGTTGACTTCAGCAGCGGCTGCGTTGAAAACGGAATTTGCCCTGTATGGCCAACTGCTCACGGTGAGTATCGGATTGTCGGGATGTCTTTGAAAAAGCTCATAGCCTGTATTCTTTTCCATAATTATCTCTCTTTAAAATTTGACCTTTTATTTGCCCTTTCTCCAGGACCGAAACACATTACCAAGCCATGTTTTTCTTGCCGGAAAGATTCCTTCCTCTACGAATCCGACCTCTTCGATTGTGTAGAAGGCTTTTGGATTGAACTGCTTGATCAGGTTCACAACGCTGGCGACTTCACGTCTTCGAACGATCGTAAAGACGACCTGGACCTTTCCCGCTGTGCCGTGTGCGTCAACGCTTGTTACACCATATTCGGCGGACTTCAGATATTCGATTAATTCCGATGCGTCTTTGCTCGTGATGACTCTTATCAGGACCACGCCCAGCGAGAGTTTCTCGGCGATCCATATTCCGACGTAGTTGCCCGTAGCAAAACCCCCGGCGTAAGCGATGTAGCAGAACGGATTGGAGAGATTCTGCATGATCTGGCCGATTGCCATAAGCCAGATGATGATCTCGAAAAAACCAACGATGGGAGCGAGATATTTCAGGCCCCTGGCCACGAATATCACCCGAACAGTGCCAAGGCTGACGTCGGCCACGCGGGCGATGAAAATCAGCAGCGGCAGCACAAACCAGATGTAAAACGCGGAATTAAAAAGCAGTAGATCCGACATCGTTGACTTACTCCTCGTTTTCTTATTTTATATTTTTTCAGCAAATCACATCTTATACGATCCAGTCTGTCGTTACTTAATCGGGCTCTTACCACCCGAAATTTAAGGCTGCCTGAGCCGTAATATTACGCAGGGGAATATTATACAAATAAAAGATGTCGAAGCACCAGTTGAATTTGAATGTCTTGATATTTGCTTTGCGGTCAAGATTTTTTTAGAAACGAAAGGATTCGCAGGATTTCCTCGATTGTCTTATCGCGATTCAGATGGGTCAGCTTGAACAGTTGTGTGCCCGGACAATTTTTTACTTCGGAAATAAGCCCGGCACCTTTTCTCGCCACCGTGGCAAGGACGGATTTATCGGAGGCAAAAAGCCGGCGTACTGTGGCGTTGAATTTCTCGCTGAAACACTCCATCTTTCCGATCTCGTCGATAACAAACAATTCGGTGCTACTTCGCTCGACAAACAGAGCCGGAACAACTGATTTTTCAAAGTCCATAACATCCACGCCGTACTTGCCCACCTTAAAACGTCCCTTAATGTCAACGTGAGCAAGAATCCCGGTTGCACCATCGAGACGTTTGAAGCGGAAACCCTTACGATTATGATTTTCGCGGATCTCCTGCGTGTAAAAGCCGGCGACTTTTTCGCAGTCAAGGCTCGCAATAATTTTCATTATCGCGGTTGTTTTGCCACAGCCCGGCAGACCGGTCAACAGGATTTTAGCTGACTTAGATGACATATTTACATAGCGCAAACTAACAGCTTAGAAATTGTAATCCATCCACCGGCAAAATTCGAATGCCGAAATCAGAAATTAGCCGGTAAGTTCTTTCATCAGTTTTTAATTACTTTCAACCCAGGTGTCGAGTTTTAGTAATCTCGTACGATGACCGCATCTTTACCTACGAGATAGCGATCCGAATCCGCAACGTTCAAGTTATAGACCTTGCCGATATATGGCTTAGGTCTTTTGGTGATATTTATTATCTCGATCTTGTCTTTGGATGTTTTCAATTTTGTTCCTGGTTTCAGGTTCTGCAGCGAAATCCATTGCCCGGATTCTGCAAGGAAGTAGTGATTCTCAGCGACGCTGATGCAATTTCCGCTCTCAAGCGAGACATCGTAGCACGTAAATTTTCCATTGTGCTCCTGGATTTCCTGGATTTTGCTGGAACTGTTTATGACATAGATACTTTGGCCTGTAACAACTTTCGATATTGGAACAAGGGCGCCATTTACCCAAACATCGGTATCAGCAGTGAAACAAGTCCTGCCTTTGGGTGGTGAAGGATGAGTTATGCTAAATGTCCAAACGTCACCTGTTATCGTATTGCCCTCGCTATCAATCTCATCTATACGCCAGTAGCAAATCGCATTTTGCTCCCCAATATCATCAGGTGGCATATAGCTGGTGACAGCCTGTCGGCCTCGATATATGCCGGTCCTATCGAATGTGTCGGCATTGGAAATAGCGTCTTTATCAATACCAGTGCGACCGCCTAATGATGCATCATAATGGCTGAAGTATACATCGTGGTAGACGGCGTTAAGGCCGGCGCTCCAAGTCAACGAGGGGATATATTCCTGAACAAAGACAGTCTCGTCGGCAGGATATGGGTTCCAAGCCTTCTCATGCAGCGGACTCGATCCTTCGCTCGGTGACAGGCTGGCTTCCGGTGTGCCGCCGTAGGCTCCCATGTTAATTCGGTCTCCATTTCGAAAACGTTCAAGACCAACAGGTTCATCAGGGTTACCGGCATCAATGCACGGGCTGCTTAATTCGTCAAGAATCCAATTGCCGACAATCGGGTCCCATCGCCCACCTTGAGATTTCAAATGGAAGTTGCCATTCTCGGGATCGGCAAAAAGCGGATCCATATCGATATTACCTTCACCGGGCCAGCTATGTTGCATGTTACTATAACTGACCTCTACGCTACCACCTGCGGCGCCTCTGGTGGCTGCGAATCTTATTTCGTCGGGTATATCAGCCCAGAGGATACAGTTGACCAGCGTCAGGTGACCTTCCTGGATATTGGATATCCCACCGCCTCCTATATATCCCGCGATGTTGTCGCTGAACGTACAATTTAGGAGTAATGCAAGGCTGCTATTAAGATTCTCCATCCCACCGCCGCCCCTGGCCCCATTGCCGCTGAATATACAATGAGTCAGGCTCGTTTCACTGTTGTTGTAATTATACAGCCCCCCGCCACTTCTCTGTGCCGAGTTTTGGGTGAAAATACAGCTAAGCAATGTTGAATTGCTGCTGTTGTTGTACAATCCGCCTCCGCTTCCTCGTGTCGAGTTTCCTCGAAAAGTGCAGTCAGCAAGCATCGAAATACTGTCTATGTTGCACATCCCGCCGCCGCCACCATCGCCTGCCGAGTTATAGGTAAAAGTGCAGTTGGTAAGCGTTGGAGCACTCTTTTCATTATACACCCCCCCGCCGCTTATGCCCGCGGAGTTGCTGGTAAATACGCAGTTGAGCAACGTCGGATTACTGTTAACGTTGTACATCCCGGCGCCACTTCCGACGACGTTGTTCCAACTGAACGTGCAATTTGTCAGCATCGGGCTGCTGTTATTATTGTACATGCCGGCGGCGCTGTCCGACGTGGCGTTATCACTGAATGTGCAATTGCGCAGTATAGGATTGCTGTTGTTATTGTACATGCCGGCTCCTCTTTCGGTCGCCTTGTTCTGTGTGAAATTACAATCAATCAGCGTCGGACTGCTCATATCGCTGTACATCCCGCTGCTATGATCATAAGGATTTGGACCGCCGCCGCTGATACCGCTGCCGGTGATAGTAAAGCCATCCAGTACGGCGGTTGCATCGTTTTCGCTGGATGTTACAACGTGACGGCTGTTCTCCTTGACGGTCTCTAATCCCGGGCCATCGTCGGCGTTAAGGTCGCCGCTCAGAATGCTTTTGTATTGGTCTATGTCCCGCACATCCCAACCATGGCCCCTGATTGCGGCATAACCGCCTTTAATAGTCACATTGTTTATGAGTTGAAACGAAACGCTGCCGTCGCCCGCCATGATACCAATTCCTCGATCGGGCGTATAGATGCCCTCAGCAATGCGTATTTCGACCGGCTTATCGGAAAAATATGCGAGCAATAAAGCGTCCTGCAGGGAGTTGACGGCATGCTCCCAGCTTGTACCGACATTCGAACCATCGGCATTGTCATCCACGTAAATTATATTTAGTGGATCCGGTGGATCTGGTGGGGGTATATGTGCAGAGACTGCGGCCCCCGCTGCCAGCAGAAACAGCATGCACAGCGACCATTTGATATGATTTGTTTTTCCTTTCATTTTCCTATCCCTTCAAAAATAAAACAGATAAATATATAATTTCGCTCCGGCATATGCAGCCGCAGCATATTTTTACTACCAATCAAAATGTTTTCTGTGCCGCTACCGGCTACGGTAATAGCCGGCACAGCCGAATATCATCAAAATACATCCTGCCTGAACCACCAGGCTGCGGATTGTTTCTGTCGCCGAAGCCAATTGCGATGCTGTTGACATCGGTCAGATTTACGCCCAGGTCAGCAAACTCTTGCAGGTCTATAGTCCATTCCGTCCAGGTGTCTATCAGCGCTGCATCGGAATTGGTGTGGTACACCACCGCTGTCAAACCATTAGCATTGGCCACAGCCACATACATCGGCTCGGGAGCATTAGCCGGATCGCCATAGAACCACAACGACAATACTTCACTGCCTTCCTTTGTCCAGTCACGCTGATTATCCAAAGTCATAGTGGCCTCGGAATAATTAAAGCGGTGCGGCACATCGTTATCGTAGAAATAGGGCAACGATTGTCGACCACCGTGAACAATAACCGTTTCCATAAAACTTTCATCCATCGAAGTCTCATCGCCTACAGCCGCTCCGGATCCATTGCCAGGAAAATACAGCTCAGTACCAGGTACACCATAGCCAATACCATCATGCCATGAGAGCCATATCTTGTTCTCGGCACCATACTCCTCGAAATCATCAAGGATAACAAAACCAACCGTGGTAAAGCTCCAAATGCTGCCTTTCGATGGATTGTCGGGATCGGCTTCGATAACCTCATCAATTCGCCAATAGTACGTCTTATTTAATTCCAAAATACCAGGATCGTAGGTAGTCATCTCCAACGACTGTCGGCCACAATAGAAACTGCTGCTTTTGGTCGTTGCATTAGCTACAGCATCATAATCGGTGCCGAAGTACACATCGTGCCATTCCGCATTATCTCCTCGTATCCAGATTAGCATAACCGACAGATCGTCAGTGTACTCGCCGTCAAGGGGGCTGCGAATGGTAGCCGGGCCAAGTAAAGGTAGTGTTTGCCATGGTGAAAGGCTTGCTTCCATCGTGCCACCGTAGGCACCAATATTGATCCGGCTGCCATGGGGCATCGGCTCATTTAACACCTCAGCTTTTGAATCGCCGGCATCGATACATGGACTGGTAACCTTATCGAGTACCCATATATCATATTCCGGCCAATATCGGCCTCGCTCGGAGCGTAGATGATAGTCACCGTTGTCGGGATCAACGAAGAGCGGATCGTCGGTAATGTTACCTTCGCTTCCTCGTTCGACACAACTGTACCTGGCCCGGCATCCGAACAGGTCACCGTCGGTATTGTCCCAGACAATTGTGTTGCTGATGTCCGGCTCAGAGTCGGCATAGGCTTCAATGCCGTACTTATTACCCACTATTGTCAGATTGCTGAGAGCCGGAGAGCTGTCGGCGATGAAAATACCCATGAAGCTGTCTCTGATGATGAAATTCTTCAGGATGCTGTCAGGGCCTTCGCCATAATAAAACGAAGCTGCAAAATCACCTGGATTCCGGAGTACCGGTACACCAGCGGGACTTTCAACAACGCCCTGTACTGTTATCGCTTTACCCAGAAAATTGATTTCTTCCTGGTACAGCCCCGGATACACCAGGACTACGTCGCCGTCCGCTGCTATATCAATACCTTTCTGGATTGTTGCGAAAGCTTTTTCAGGTGTCAATCCGTCGTTGTTGTCATCGCCGTTAATAGCATCTACACAATAGAAAGTCAGAGTATCAGTCTGTTCATACGCTCCCATATCCACAATGTCGTTCATGATGCGTGGATTCCCATCGAGATCCGTGACCAACCAATGTGGAACCGCCGAGTTGTCACCTGCGTTATTACATGGAGAGCCCGGCAGCAAACTCAGGTCATCGTCCTCTGTGCCAATCAAGCCATCAGCTCCGTCGGCATCCACAAATAATGGGTCGGCATTGATGTTGCCAATTCCAGGCCAACCGCCTTGCACGTTGGAATAGGTCGCGGTGAAGGAACTTTCTTTAAGGTAGGTCTCATCCGGACTATTATTCCACAGGATCGTATTCACCACAGACGGTGAGGAGTTGCCGCAATATATTCCGCCACCACCATAGCCTGTAGCCATATTACGTACGATTGTATTATTGAACATCCTGGATGAAGAAGATAAGCAGTAAATCCCACCGCCATACTGCGCCGAATTATCCGTGATGAGATTGTTGTTTATTCGTAAGGCCGTATCGAAAAAGATTCCGCCGCCACAGTGTTGGGCTGAGTTCCCCATGATGATATTGCTCTCGATCGCTGATGGTACCCCAACGCTATAGAACGCGCCGCCATCTTGGCGAGCCGTGTTCCCGCTTATAGTGCAGTTAGTAACCTTTAGCCTGCCGCGATCACTATACAACCCCCCGCCATACTCTGCCGTATTCGCTTTTATCATGCAGTAAAAAATATTTGGGGTACTTTTCGGTTTGCCAAAGACTCCTCCGCCATGGTTACGAGCAGAGTTTTGTATGATTGTACAGTCTACTATATATGGTCTGCTGGAATCATGACAGTAGATTCCCCCGCCGACATCAATCGCCTTGTTCCCGATTATTGTGCAGTTGATTACCGTTGGACCTCCGGAGTCAACGTATATTCCGCCCCCAAAACTTTCCGGCCCGTCGGCGTTTCCGGCAGTGATTGTGAAACCATCCAGCAGAGCCTCCGAATCGATTCCACCGCTTACTTTAACAACATGGTAACTGTTCTCGGAGTTGTTTGTAAAATTTGGCTCGTCATTGCCGTTCAAATCGCCGCTGAGGATGGTCTCATACAAGTAGACCTTTCTTTCGTTTGGATAAGGTTCGCCAAAACCGGCATAGCCGCCTACAATAATCACATTATTGATAATCTGGAATGTGGCTGTGCGGTCACCGGACGCCACTACTCGGGAGAACCGTCCCGTCCCGAGCTGATGGTCCGGCTTATATATCCCCTGTGCCACCCGGACTTCGTCGCCGGACTGTGCATCAGCAAGAGCATCCTGGAGACAACAATACGCATCAGCCCAGCTTGAGCCGTTATTGGCACCGGCGGCATCAGCATCGACGTAAATGACGCCGCCTGCGGCTGCCGTGCGTGCCGCCACGAGTAGAAGCAGCACGCACAGCAGCCATTTTATATAATTCGCTTTCCCTCTCATTTTCCTATCCCTTCAATGAAAATAATGAAAATATAATGCCGCTCCGGCCGACGCAGCCGCAGCATATTTTCGCTATCAAACGAATCGTCGGCTCGTATCGATTCGATACAGACATTGTGTTTTAATAATCGCGTACGATAACCGCATCTTTACCTACGAGATAGCGGTCTGAGCCCGCGACTTTGAGATTATAGACCTTGCCTGTATAAGGCATTGGTCTTTTGGTTACGCTTTTAATCTCGATTGTGCCTTTCGACGTTTTCAGGTTTATCCCTGCTTTCAGATTTTTCAGTGAGATCCATCGCCCGGATTCTGTCATAAAGTAGTGGTTCTCAGCTACGCTAAGACAATTTCCGCTCTCGAGCAAAACATCATAGCACGTAAATGTGCCGTTATGCTCCTGCACTTCCTGGATTTTGCTAAGGCTGTTTATGCCGCAGATACTTTTCCCCAGAGCAACCGTCGATATTGGAACAAGCGCACCATTCGTCCAGACATTGGTCTCAGCAGTGAAACAAACCCTGCCTTTAGTTGGTATTGTCGTGGTGAATGTCCATACTTCGCCGGTTATTGTCCCGCCACCGCTATCGACTTCATCGATGCGCCAGTAGTAAGTCCGTCCCCATTCAATGTCCTCATGGGGAGTATAAATCGTGCTACTCTGGCGGCCCCGATATATGCCGGTCGTATCTGATGTATCGGAATCGGCAACAGCGTCCCTATCAATGCCGAAGTAAACATCGTGGAAGACTGCATTCAAGTGACCGGTCCAGTTCAATGAGATATCTATATCGACATTGACAGCCCCGTCTGCAGGACTGGGTTCGGAAGCCTGGTCGATAAAATATGGAAGTAACTGTGGCGACAGGCTGGCTTCAGTCGTGCCGCCGTAAGCACCAATATTAATCCGACCGCCGTTGGGCATCGGCTCATTTAATGTGCCGGTGTCAGGATCGCCGCCATCGACACAAGGGCTGGTGACTTTGTCGAGCACCCATATATCATGCTCCGGCCAATATCGGCCCCGCTCGGAGCGTAGGTGATAGTCGCCGTTAGCCGGATCCGCAAACAACGGATTAGTCGCAAATCCATAAATACCCTGATAAAGCTGTTGGATTTCTTCAGCAGATAAGGCTCTGTCGAATATCATTACATCATCTATTTTGCCTTTGTGGTGAAAACGGGGATGCCCTATATTTGTTGTGAATCTGCCAATATTAATCCTGTCATCATCATAACCACCAACAAAATCTATGGGGTCAGAGGAGCATGTTCTGCTTCCATCTAAAAGTCCATTTACGTATATCGCTTGGGTTCCTCCTTCCCGAACAGCAACGATGTGGTACCATCTGTTTGCAGCTAAGACTTCGTTGGAATAGAGGTCCTCATCCGAATTTGTTGTTGTAGTCATCTTGAAATATAGTCTTCTGCTTTCGCCGCGTCTCTGGATAATGTAACCTAACTCATTTGCCGTATCAGAACTGTCCCCATGATTAAGATCTAAAATGACCTCGCCCTCGCTTAGTAAGGTAGTGGATTCTCTTTCAAAATATACCCAAGCTGAACAAGAGAAGTTAAATTGAGGTAACCAAATAGGATTGTTATCTGGTAGTGCGACGTAATCATCCTCGCCATCAAAGCTCAATGCACCATTAACCTGACCGGTTGTTGGTTGTGCTCCATGGATAGTTCCGTGATTATCACCGGCTGAGTCGTATGCAATTGAGCCCTGGTCCTCGTCAAACTTCCAGTAAGCAATCAATCCTTCAAGAGGCTCACTTACCTGTTGGACAAAACTGTATCGTGCCTGGCATCCGAAGAGGCCACCGTCAGTATTGTCCCAGACAATTGTGTTGCTGATGTCCGGCTCAGAGTCGGCATAGGCTTCAATGCCGTACTTATTACCCACTATTGTCAGATTGCTGAGAGCCGGAGAGCTGTCGGCGATGAAAATACCCATGAAGCTGTCTCTGATGATGAAATTCTTCAGGATGCTGTCAGGGCCTTCGCCATAATAAAACGAAGCTGCAAAATCACCTGGATTCCGGAGTACCGGCACACCAGCGGGACTTATAACAACACCCTTCACTGTCAGCGCTTTACCCAGAAAACTGATTTCTTCCTGATAAATTCCCGGATAGACCAGGACTATGTCGCCGTCCATTGCCGCATCGACACCCTTCTGAATGGTTGCGAAAGCTGCTTGAGGTATCAATCCGTTGTTGTCATCGTCTCCGTTAACCGCATCGACGTAGAAAATCCCTTCCTCTCCGCCGGGATGTGGGCCTTCTGTTCCGACTGTAAAGCTCCAGACATCGCCTTTATAAGTGTCGCGTCCATCAGACTCATCTACCCGCCAATAATATATCTTGCCCAATTCAAGAATGCCTGGATTATAAGATGACATTCCCAACGTAATTCCCCCGGATGCGTTATACACATCGTTAAAATTTTCGCCCAAGTACAGCGTGTGCAATTTAGAACCAAAACCCGGCTGCCAACGAAGGATTACATTGCGCTCCACAGACTCGGCGCTGTCGGCTGGCTCAGGATTATAGGCTGTCCTGGGTGTAATCTTAAAACTCCACACATCTCCTACTGATATATTATCCCCGTTCTGATTATTAATCTCATCGACTCGCCAGTAATACGTAGTTCCCGGCACAAGACCGTTCGGATAAGGATATCCGGGAACGCCGACAATAAAAAAGCTCGTATGCAGACCCTGATTACCCTGGAATGTACCGCCGGTACCGTTCTTTACATCTTCATAATCAGTACCAACGTATATATCGAACGAGACTGCATTTTCTCCCGGCTGCCATCCGAGGATTATCCATGTAGCTTCATGGATAGCACCATCATGCGGGGCTGGGTACGAGGCTTTTGGCCATCCCTCGCTGGCCAGGCTCAGCACTAAAACTGTAGTTAAATAAATCAATTTCTTAGACATAATAATTCTCCTTAAAATATAATTGCCGTTAAAAACTATCACATTCACAAAATGCTTTTCCTCTCATTATCCTATCCCTTCAAAAAGTAAAAATAAATATATAATACCGCTACGGCCTACGCAGCCGCAGCATATTTTAGTTATCAAGCAGTTCGTTTTCTGTCAGCTCCCACCACAGGCAGGGGTAGTCCTGCCCTTCGAGAATCCACCAGATATCTTCCGTGCCGTTGGCCGTTTCATCTACAAAGTCCCATCCGGCATCAAGGAATGTGCCGACCGTTTGCATCTCGGTCGTCGTCATACCTGTCCCGCCGGCACTGGTTGTCTGTCCACTTGCTTCAATATCCCAGAAAGAATTAGCAACCTCACCGCTATCATTGCTTCCCACCAGACCTCCCACCTTTGAATTTCCTGCTACCTTACCAGTGGAATAGGAAATCGAAACAGAGCCATCATTGGCACCTACCAGACCACCTACTTCGCTTTCACCTTCGGTCTCTGTTTGTGCATGGCAGTTAGATATCAATGTGGATTGTTCTACCCATGTGAAAGAACTAATGATATTACTGCCCACCAGCCCCCCAACATGGTTTCTGCCAGTTACGGTGCCTGATGTATAACAATTTGCAACAATCGCGTTATAGCCATTGGTTCCGATTAATCCGCCAATACTATCACACTTCCCAGTCACTCTTCCATTGGCAAAAGAGCTGTCGACCACGCTATTATAAGTATTGCTACCGATGAGTCCCCCTGTCGCCCAGTTACCCGACACTTGTGTCGATGAGCCACAATCAGTGACAGTCCAATAATTACGTCCAACTAATCCTCCAACATCCGTATGGCCAATAACAGAGCCTGATGTGAAACAAGAACTTATCAGGCCGTAGCTTTCTCCAACCAGCATGCCAACTCTTTGACTTCCACGAATTGTGCCTCCTACTACTTCGCATCTGCTTATTGTACCCCAAACCCAACCTGCAAGCGCTCCGGTGCGAAAACCTGCAGGACAATCGATGTTGGGATCTACTAATCTCAGGTCTTTTATTTCAGCACCCCTAATATATCCGAATAATCCAATATGTTCTCCGCCTTCGTAGGAACAACTGAAGTTGAGAATTTCATTGGCGTTACCGTCGAACACACCGCTGAAAGGATACTCATAATTACCTATAATAAAAAAAACAATATCCATTAATTCAATATCATTGATCAGTTTGAAATGTGCTTCCATTAATCTTGGATTATGACCTATCCGGTTCAAATCATCGGCTGTTGCGATGAGGTACGGATCATTAGGCTCTCCGGTACCACCTGAAAATACCGGCAATAAATGTAAAGGTGAAAGCTGCCACCATAAAATCGGATATCCTCCTTCAATAGGTTCAGCCCAGATATCATGGGGACCATCCAGATAACCTGCGAAATCCCAACCTGCGCTCATAAAAACATTTGGATTCTGCATCTGTGCTGTTGTCTTGCCCTCACCGGCGGCGCTTGTTGACAGTCCGCTGTTTTCAATGTCCCAGAAAGATTCAATAACATCTCCCTGTCTATTCTGACCAACCAGGCCACCAATCCCTTCTACTCCTAAAACGTTGCCGGTAGAATAACAATCGTAAATGAGTCCAAAGTAATCATTGTTTCCGGCAAACCCACCAACATATTCCTCTCCAATTACGTTGCCTCTTGCGTAGCAGTTATAAATATTGCCATGCCAGACCACATCAGAAGGATTAAAACCATTCCGACCGGCAAATCCACCTATGTATGTCGCACCAGAAACTTCAGACGTAGTGTAGCAGTTAGTGATAACGCCATTGTTACTACCTATCAATCCTCCGATTTGTTCCTCGCCTGAAACGCTACAAGCAGTATAACAATTCATTATCCTTCCTGACCACTGTTCCCCGACCAAACCGCCGACTTCATTTATCCCTGAGACATGGCCTGATGCAGAACAATCGTTTATTGAACCGCTATTATCTCCTGCTAATCCTCCAACCTTCGGTCCTGTTCCTGAGACTTCACCGCTAAAATGGCAGTTTGTGATTATGCCTCTGTTCCAGCAAACCAGCCCTCCAACTCCACTGCTGCCGTAAACAGATCCCTGGAAATGGGAATTAGAGATTGTGCCACCATAGTTGTCTCCCACGAGACCGCCAACAATACCTGTTCCTGAAACACTACCACCCTGAACATAACAATTGGTGATTGTCGAGTTAAATAGCCAGCCAGCCAATAAACCAACGCGATCTCCTCTATCATTCAAACTCACATTAGGGTCGATAAAACCCAAATCTTTTATCTCTGCATCCTCTACACGATCAAAGATTCCTCCACCGCTGCCTGTATAGTTGAAGTTTGAAATTGCATATCCATTGCCGTCAAAGACGCCCGAAAAAGGTTTAACGCCACTGACAGGATAGCGAGTGTAGCGCCCAATGGTATTGAATGTTGCTGATGTATATCCCGCTAAGTCAATATCAGACATTAGCCTGTAGTGTTTGTCCCATTCGAGTGGGAATAAACCAATTAGATTGAACTGTTCAACGGAATAAATCAAGTATGGCTCGTCATGTGTGCCGCTGCCCTGTATCGATGGAAATGATGGTGTTGTAATCAACTCACCCGGCATGTTTTCCCACAAAAGTCTGGGATAATCGAGCCCTTCGTTTATGGTCCAGACCGCATAAGAGCCCCAGCCGAAAAAGGTGCTTGCGGTCTGCATCTCCGCAGTGGTCTTACCGATACCCCCTGCGCTACTGATTTGACCGCTGGCCTCAATGTCCCAGAAACAATTTAATATCTCGCTCAAACTATTAAATCCCAATAGCCCCCCAGCATTCTCAGTCCCTTGAACCTTGCCGGCTGAGTAGCAATAAGCAATTGACGCCTGAAAGCTAGAGTAACCTACAAGTCCTCCTACGGTTTGCGTTCCTGATACATCTCCTAAAGAGTAGCAGTCGCCAATTAATCCATAATAGTTATAGCCCACTATGCCACCGATCGCGGCAGATCCAAAAACCATAGCTGATGAGGCGGACTTCGTAATCGTTCCACAATTGTTTCCTAGAAGTCCTCCGACTTCGGTCGAGCCTGAGACTATTCCCCCTTGAATATGGCATTTGGTGATAGTTCCACGGGAGAATCCAACTAATGAGCCGACATATCTTCCACCCTCAGCGTTAATATTCGGATCAACTAAATATATATTCTCAAGCGTTGCTCCTTGAATGTAACTGAAAATTCCTATGTAAGATTTTCCTATAGATGAATTGTAACAAAAATTTAAGATTTTCTTACCATTTCCGTCAAAGACACCTGTAAATGGGTTCTTATTTTCAGAAGAACCCCACCAGCCTGAGGCATATCCAATTATATTGAAGTCTGTGTCCTTGTATTGACCCAGGTCGATGTCGGCCATTAACTTAAAATGCTTATCCCAGTCATTTGGCTCGGTTCCGATTGTATTCATCTGCTCGGCCGTATAAATCAAATAAGGATCTTCGGCTGTTCCGTTACCGCCGCCGTAAATGACGCCGTCTGCGGCTGCTGTGCGTGATAACATCAGCAGAAATACCACGCACAGCAGCCGGTTTGCAAGACTCGCTTTTCCTCTCATTTTCCTATCCCTTCAAAAATGAAAAAAGATAAATATATAATGCCGCTCCGGCCTACGCAGCCGCAGCATGTTTCTACTATAAGGTGAATCATTTCGTGAAAAGTCCTCGGACCACTGAGTAAATAGTGATAT
>CAZTDF010000086.1:0-2859 GCA_964612465.1 uncultured Pirellulales bacterium | reverse complement strand
CCTCTAATATAAAATTTATAAATGTATAATGCCGCTACAGCTAACACATCCGCAGCATGTTTCTACTATAAGGTGAATCATTTTGTGAAAACGTCCTCCGGGCACGGAGAAGATGGAGAGTTGGCGCAAAATGCTTTTTCTGCCGAATAAAACGCCGTAAATTGAGCCGACGAAAGCACATACCGAAGTCCCTGTTGCGCATGAACAAGCTTTTCTCAGCAAACTCGCGGAGAAAGCACGGCCATGCCGCTACAAAAGGAAAACCTCTACGTTATTAAAGGCAGTGCCGGTATGAAAAACGAATGAAATATGATGGCACGGACAAATATAATGGCTTTTGGCCTGCCTCTATGTATTTGTATACGATTATACCAACGATAATGTTCTTTTGCAAGTTTTTTTATAATTTTTTTCACGGCCGCCGGGGGCAGCAAACACATTAAGCTGAATAACCACTTGAAAGTCTGTAGAGCATCATATCGGTATAGAGCAAGGTTGAAGTTATTTCGGTCTTTTGGTCTTTATCCAGCTTTTGAGTTTGGCAAGTGAAAGTGTATTCAGCACATCGGATTTTGTTGCCCAGCCTCGCCCTGCGGTAGCGACGCCGTAACCCATCAAACCGAGGCCGTGCGTGCTGTGAGCGTCGGTTCCTATAGCCAGCTTTACGCCCGCTTCGATTGCCATCCGGCAATGAATGTCCTTCAGGTCCAGCCGCCACGGATTTGCATTGACCTCCAGCGCGGTGTGCGTCTGAGCGGCGTGGTTAATAACCGCGGCGATATCGAGGTCCATCGCCTCTCGCTGGCCGATTAGCCTGCCGGTCGGGTGGCCGATGCAGTTGACGTACGGATTGTCCATTGCTTTGAGCGTGCGCATCGTCACCTTCTGGCGCGGGCTTGCCAGGCCGGAATGGACCGAAGCAATGACAAAATCCAGATCGGCGAGCAATTCGTTTTCGAAGTCCATTGACCCATTGGCGAGAATGTCAACTTCGCCTCCTGCCAGAATTGTGATGCCCTTAATCTTATCGTTGATTTTGCGGATTTCTTTAATTTCCTTAGCCAACTGCCTGGCCGACAGGCCGTTAGCGATTGCCGAAGACCGTGAGTGGTCCGTGATGCAGATGTATTTATAGCCCCATGCTTTCGCGGCTTCGGCGAACTCGGATATGTCGCAGTTACCGTCGGACGCTTTTGTGTGCATGTGCAGGTCGCCGACGATATCTTCGGCATCAATCAACTCGGGCAGAGAATGGTTTTTCGCCGCCTCGACTTCGCCGCGGTCTTCGCGAAGCAGCGGCTGGACATAATCGAGCCCGAGCTTCTGGTAGATTTCCTCTTCCACCGGGCCGGCAACGATTTTGTCACCTTTGAACAAGCCGTACTCGTTCAGCTTCAGCTTTTTCTTCACGGCGATTTCACGCAATCGAACGTTGTGCTCTTTTGAGCCTGTGAAGTACTGAGCCGCGGCACCAAAACTCTCCTGCGGCACAACACGAATATCAACGTGCACAGCGGCAGACGGCGTCTGGATAATAGCAGAGCCTTTTGTCGGCCCGGAGGCGAGCACCTCCTGAACGAAATCAGCACTCGTAAATTCCTGTATGATTTGCCCCCCTGCCTTGCCGGAACTTTTGCCCTTCTTCACGGCAACGAGTATATCAACATCGCCGATAGTCTCGGCGCAGCGTCGCAGCGAGCCGGCGGTTTGGGTTTTCAGCGTACCTGCGACGTCCCGTAGAAATCGCAGGACCAGATGTGAAGCCTCTAATGCCAGGTCGAGGCGAATCCGGCCGGTGGACTTTTCCAAAAACGCGATACCCCTTGCGATTGCCGCCGCCTTTTTATCGCCGAAGCCGGCCAATCCGGCGAGTGAGCCGTTTTCGATTACCGCTTTGAGCTCGGCGATACTTGTCACCTTCAATTGTTCGTAAACCGCCTTGACGCCTTTCGGTCCCACGCCGGGGATGTTGAGTAATTCCAGCAGCTCCGGCGGGATTTTTCTGAGCAGTTCCTGGTGGGCGGTTATCGTGCCGGTCTTGATAAATTCTTCGATCTTGGCGAGGCTCGATTTTCCGATGCCGGGCACCTTCGCCAATTGCCCGCCGGCCAGCAGATACTCGACGTCTGTGGGGATGTCCCCAATGACCCGTGCGACCTTACGGTTGCTGTTAATGCGGAAGCGGTCCTCGCCGAGAATCTCCATAATGTCGGCCATCTGGTCGAAAATCGCGCTTAGTACGGCATTTTCCATAGACCCGATTATATCCGCGGCCGGGCAAAATTAAAACGATAATTCATGCCATAAAAAACGCAAAACAATTGAAAGAGGAATTCTAAATTCGTTTGATTTTCAAGCTGTCAATATAACATGATCCTTTAATTCCGGCCGGATACCTATTTTGCCTCCAGGGTAACAATTTTCCGATGCGCCATAAGCTCAGGTCCGTTATTGTTGCCGATCACATTATAATGCCCATTGTCACTCCAGAAGACAAATCCCGCCAGTTCGGGATAACTGGTTTGAAGTTTTTTAACCACATCCAGGCAATCCCTGGCCGGATCCGACCGTCCCCGGATTCCCAGCTCCGACCACCAGATCACCTTTGAAGCCTTTTTCTTCTTTTCGAGAGCCCATTTATACTCGGAAAAATTCAAACCGGTGCCATAGGCTGATTTTCCCAGGACGTCCACGTAGGCATCGCCCGGATAATACTTTTGAAGGGCACCGTGATTGGAGGTGGTATGATAGGCCCAGATGATATTGTCAAGGCCCTTGTCGTTGGTGAAGTAGTCGTGAACCAGGCGTTAGAGCTGGTTGATTGTTTCGCTGCCCTCCTTGGCGTGCCATTTGTTTTTG
>CAZTDF010000085.1:0-17760 GCA_964612465.1 uncultured Pirellulales bacterium | reverse complement strand
GCTTGCCTAATTCCCCCCATTCCCATAAACTGATTAGGCAGTAATGTCGCATCGACTACCGATACCGGCTTTTTGGTAATAGGCATGATTTCTGTGGGCTGCATTCCATCGTTGGATTTGCTGGAATCATCCCTTGCCTGCACTATAGGGTCCGGATTGAACGGGCGATTTTCTTCTGCCGAGTTCATATAGCGTTTGTTTTTATCTTCCAAATTATTCATTCTAACCTCTCCCCAGATCAGCCTGATCTGTTCCTGTTAGAGCATCCATATCTCATACCTTACAAAAAATCAGTATACAACTTATTCCGCTTGGCTTTTTCTCTTATATTTTAACATCAAGCGGCCCGAATAAACTTATTGTTTCACGTAGTCTCTATGACTCCTCATCCGACATGGTTAAGTCAACCGTTTTTTTTCCTATGACTTGGAGGAAATAGGGAATCAGAACTTTCTGTATCCGCCATCTTTTACGTGGTTCACATATAAGACGGTACAGGAACTCGGTGCCGGTCATGCGGAAAATCGTCGGAGCTCGTCTAAGACTACCGGATGCGATATCGAAACTGCCCCCTACGCCCATGCAAATATTTGCATTGATAGCTTGCCAATTGCTTCGGATCCAGTTTTCCTGCTTTGGGGATCCCATGGCTACGAATAGCAAGTTAGCCTTGCTGGAATTTATTTGTTCAATAACCTTTTGTGAATCCTCGAAATACCCATCATGCCAGCCGACAATCCTCAGGCCGGGATACTTCTTCTGCAGTTCCGAGCGTGCGGTAGCGTTGGATTCGGCGGAGGCACCCAACAGGTAAACACCCCACTTTTTCCGAGATGCCAGAAAAAGAAGTTTGAAAAACAGATCACATCCGGTACATCTCTTAATATTTCGTCCATAAAGTATCCTGGAAGCGATCGAGACGCCAACACCGTCGCAAATGCCGGCATCTGTTTGTCGCAGAGTGTTCAATAACTCAGGTTTTTGCCAGGCGTTATAAATCTTGATCGGATTAATCGCAACCCACCACGACTTGCGGTCCGACTCAATTATCTCTTCAATGCATTCAAGAGCTTGATCATACGATTCAAAAGGTACCACCGGGATTCCCATTATGTCGAGTGGTGTGGGAATTTGGGCAGGCATCTTCAAGGTCTGTGTATTTGTCGGGCCTCCGGCTTTTTCTTCAATCCTAAATCGGCGTTTCGTATAGCTAAAAAGATCCAATTCTTCAGCTTTTTTCTCCTGCTCCGGCGGAGGGTACTCATCCATAAGCCTGGCGAGCAGCATAGCCTGCCGGCTACATAGTTCCAGATAATCATCTGACCATATACTTGCCCTTAGCTCCCATTCTGTTGCCCCATTCGCTTTAAGCGGCAAGTTAAGTTTTACTATTTTGCCGGCCGTGAACTTTCCTTCCGGGGCATTCCATAAACAGGTATTTACATACTCGCCGTTGCGGTGATTCCATAATCCAATATTTTGAAAATTCATTTTTTCGCACATGATACAGATGGTCTCCCACCATTCGTGGAAGGATTTGGATTCACGCATTCTCACTTCGGCATTTTCAAATTTACGCCTTTGGCTCCTTGCATCAAGAGCGATGGCCACGTTTCGTTTAAAGGCCCTAAGTATTTCGTAAGAACGCCTGCCGTGCAGGCAAGCGAACATTGAAAGCAATAATAGTAATCCGGCTGCCAGCAATCCTACCGGCCAACCGCCTTCCGCGGTTAACATAAATACCCCAATACTGGCGCTAATGGCTGTTACCGCATAAATAATTATAACCACGGTGCGGTGATGCAAACCGAGATCCAACAGGCGATGATGCAAGTGGTTCCGATCGGAAGCGAACATCGAGCGTCGCTCAAGAAAGTGACGGCCAATAACGACAAAGCATGTATCGAGAATCGGCACACCCATTACCAAAAATGGAATCGCCAGTCCTACTAATGTGGAAGTCTTCGTTTGGCATACGATGCTGCCGGCTCCTATCATAAAGCCGAGAAACATCGAGCCGCTGTCGCCCATGAAAATCTTGGCGGGGTAGAAGTTAAAGAACAGAAAGCCCATAACACTACCCAGCAGCGCCAACATCAATACCGCCATGGCGCCTTGACCAGTCCAGAGAGCCAGAAGTATAATTGAACTGCACACAATTGCCGCTATCCCGGCAGCAAGACCGTCCAGCCCGTCAATTAAGTTCATACACACCGTGATCATGATTATCCAAAGTATCGTAATCGGCCAAGCCGCCCAGCCAGTTTCAAGCTCAAACAACGATCCCATAGAAATGGAATGCAATGTTGCTCCCGAAGCACAGATTGCCAACGAGGCCACGATAAGGCATAAAAGTTTAATGTAACCTCTTATAGAACGTAGATCATCAATCAAACCTACCATAAAGATGAAACTGGCTCCTGCCAAAAGCGTTATGAATTCTGTCCGCGACTCACGGAAAGATTGACCGATTTTGTTATCCAGGAAAAATAACGGCAGCACCAAAGCAAGTGTCGATACCACAAAAACAATTCCACCTATACGCGGGATGGGCGTTTTATGTACCTTGCGCGGGCCGGGAGCATCAACTAAGCGAAACTTCTTTGCCAGTCGCGAAACAATCGGCACAAGAAACATCGACACCAATACGGTTCCAAAATAAACTGTTATATAGGTTTTCACTTGCTAATCCGTCCTCTCGATAACAGTCGTGGGGGCGGACTCCATCCCTGTGATTTGCGTTAGGAAAATCCCTCCTAATTTCCTAAAAAGCACCAATTTATATTTGCTTTTGGACACGCTTTTCACCCACAGGTAATCTTGACTCTTGTGAAATCCACTGCGAACAAGATGCTGTTTTCGCACAATGCCTTTGCAGTTCGCAGATCTATCATGGATTCGTACACATTGCATATCACATATCGCAGGACACAAAAAATGCCCTTTTTCAAACCACACTCGCCGCATCCGTGCTTTTCATTGAGAAATGCCTTTTAGAGGGGGATACTATTCACCACCAAATCTCCCCCCTTATTTCCAAGCGTTAATTATACAGGATTTTCTTATGCAATGCAAGTAAAAACTAATTGTAATAGCATTTTTCTTAGAGCTTTCACTAAGCGTGATTTGCAACAGATCCACGCACATTGCGCACACCCCACACTCCCAGCATACCAAATGCCCTTTTTCAAACGATAATTGACGTTTCTGTACTTTTCAGCGCATCCTTCTCGGCGAAAAACATCTCCTTGAAGGAAATCCACTTCTCACCAACACGCTTAATTCGTTTATTATACGGACTATTCTATTAAAATAATATTGTGGTGACTACGTATTTTTTTTAACTTTTTTTGGTTTTTTCAAGCTTAAATCAATTTTCCTTTCTTTTAAAAAGTTCCTTATTCCTTTAATTATAATGACTTACATAAGTTTGCCCAATAGAAATTGAGAATTCATTGCATCAAGATATTTAAGAAAAACCTGCGTTGGATTTTTTATCAAGCTCAGCTTTGAACTTCTAAGACCAATATTCAACAGTAAACGATACTTGATCGTTCAAAAAACTTGTATTTCGTAAGCAATTAGCTACACAGCCGAGAAGGATCAAGAGAGCAGAACTCTGCAGTATGAATTAACTCTTCTCGGTTTGACTATCCAATATCTGGCCTGGCTAAAATCACCACTTTTCATTTACACTTCAAACTGTTATAAAATAGTATTACGGGAAGGATAAGCTGTTAGATTCTCTGTGGGATAAAAGTGTCTTGGCTCGCAGTTCATGTGTAGAAATTTCCTTTGCTTTCCCGAGAGATTCTTTCCCTATAAACAAACAAACCAATACTCGTTTTCGGATTGTCCAGGCAGACTCCGTCCCCGTCGGTGCACCGACGAGGCTGCTTGCGAATTATATCTTGGCATAGGCAACAGCATCTGGTTCATCCGTGAGTCCGCAGCGGAAATGTTGCTTACGAGAGTCGGCCAGCTCGAAGCAATGTATATTATCAGCCAAGCATTCCCGTTCCTTGCTACCCACACAGACCAAGGGCAAATATGACCGTGCCATCCTTAGCAGGTGTCACTCAGAAGCAGTTCACTCAGATACTACGGCGACGGGATCCTTCCCACCAAAACCTGCAAACCCATTATTATCTTCATTCCTGGCTTTCTGTAAAGAGATATATGAAAAGAAAAATGTCAGTTTTTTATAATATTCCTACTCAAAAACAAGAAAATACCAGTGTTGTTATCGGACAAAAGCAAAAAATATGCAGAACTACTCTTATGGAAGAAAAAGGTGAAATAAATTCATCGACATGAAGCTTTCCGATTGAGACGAAAGCCCATGTTATTGTTGGTGCTGAATCGACGCTTTGTTCTTGTCTCTCAGCATATCGCTTAACATGCGAGTGACGCAGAGAACGCAGGAATGATTTACCAATACCGATTGATGCTTCTCGACATTGACTCTTACTCGTGAATTGTCGCTAAATTTCAGGCTATGAGCTTTGCGTTAGTTTGAGATTACGAATTTCAATCACGGAATCCAGCAAGTCTGAGTTTGCGAGATTCCTTTTGATGTGAAGTGTTTTGGTTCTTACCAAGACTTTTGAAGATTGTATTTTCTGGAGGAAGTCGAAAATCTGGCGAAGTGTCAGATTCTCCATCTCTATTTCCACTACTGTTTCATGATAGTTCGTTTCGAGTTGCGATGCCTGCTGCTTCATTGTCACTAAATGCTTCGTAAGGCCGCATTCCTGGACCAGTGATTCCGCATACGGCAGCAGTTCGAACGTCTCTTCTTGTAAAGCAATCTTTGTACGTAAATCCTCAATAGAATCATGCAGAGCGATATATTCGCCGGTCTTAATACGAAGTTTTTCAAGCTCACTCTGTTTTTCAGGGATCACTCGATTGAGTGTTTCTATACGCTCGATCGCGGGACTGACACCAACTGCATAAAATGCCCAGGCAGCAACAAGAGCTACCAGTCCCCCAGCCAACCAATATTCTCTCTGTGTTAATCGCATTATTTTTGCTCTCTCATTGCAAACGATACCAAAACAGTAAAGTGAACCAGTTCGCCCTCAGCCTCCCGCTGAATGTCCCGGACTTCTACAGTTGAAAACTGTGGAGCATTTTGTAATAGCCGTTGCCAGTTGTATGCAGATTCAAACGATTGGGAGGTTCCCATCAACCGAACGGATTCGGTGGTTATCAACATATCTTCAAGGTTGATATTTATCTCCGGGGGAGTGCTTGTAGTAATTGCGTACAAGACATCAAGCAGTCCGATACCGGCACCAGAGATTGGGCCAAATAGTGCATAATCATTTCGTAAGGATTGCAACTTCTGATCTAACTGGGCAAGCGGATTTACTATATTCTTCTCTTCCGGCAATGTGCGTTGAAAGCTCTCTCTCATTTCGCTCTTTACATGGGTGTATTTAGCTTCTAAATGTGATAGTCGCATAAACAGCCCAACCAGAGAAACAACAGCAATTGCAGCGACAAGTATCGAAAAAATTACGAACTCCCTTTTTAGGTTTAACGTTGGCTTCACACTGGCATTGTCGGCTTCGAGAAAGTCAATACCCGTAGTGTGCTCAGGTGCCAATGTCCTCAAAGCAAGACCTTCAGCGACAGATATGTTTGCCCCGGGGCGACGAAGATTCTTCAATAAGATCCTTGCGTAGGGATTAACAATGGTTGTTGGACAGTGCAGGCTTTCTTCAACGGCGTCCTTGAGGCCTGTGGAGTTATCGTTTCCTGTCACCAGGTAAATCTTAGTATCCTGCTCAATCTCGGTCCTAAACAGCTTCCGCCAGGTAAGCCCTGCTTCGCACGACAGCACGTTTGCAACTTGTTGCTCGACTGAAACAGTATCGTTGTCGGAGTAGCAAACAATCGGGAAGTTTCTAACAATCAAGATACTGTTGTTTTGGGTGACTGCCAAAGTTAGGTGATTTTCGGTTAGATGTGCAATCATAGCTACACCAGTCTTGATTTCAGGATGGTTTAGCATAATTGTGGAGTGAATCGCAAAAACCGCCGCCCCTATTAAATCCGGTTGCATTTTGGACCGAAGTAAGATGTCTCGTGTCTCGTGCAGCGATTCTTTCGCCACTGCTGCCGTAAGAAGGCAATCCTTTTCGCCGTCCACCTGGCGATATGAACATGGCTGGGCAACGATTTCATCCGGTTCTATTGGGAAATCGTATTCTAATGCGGACGAGCTGCGCCCGGCGGTTTGTTCAAATCCGACAGAATCGGTCTCTAAATTTCGGAAGAAAACGGTATTATTCGGCACGGAAATCGCCACAGCCGCACGTCGGTCAAATCCGTATTTCCCGACTAATGTCTTGAGTATATCCGACAGTGAGTCTGTGTCTCGCCGTGCTTGTGTGTCGAAGGCTTTTTCGATGCAGAAAGCCTTTCCAATGCGCATGATTTGTACGGCGCACAAATATGAATAGCCAACATCTATGCCAATACATCGCTTAACCATCATCTTCTCTTTATTTCCTGCTACGCAAATGCCGCAACGGCTTATACTTAAAGTTCTTTGTATAAAATCACATCAATGTTTTTAGTTTCCGCATTTCTTCTAAGTATCGCAGTCACTGTGCGATCAAGGCTTCCGACGTCTCCCCGTGAGGTGACATGATAGTATTGGTCAGTCGGTTCAACAGTCGTCACTTTGTTGATTGCCTGGTAGAGACCATCTGTCATACCAGGCATATCCCTTAATCCTGCAATGCTTTCAAAGGGTTTGAATTTTCGCCAGTCGATAATCAACTGAGCCAGAGTAGGGTCCATATTTTCCGACAGACTTTCAAGTACAAGCTTCGGAGCACAATTAACGTTAATTTTACCGTCGCCGTAAACTGTCAGGTAGTCACGTATGCGGTCAAAAATCTGCGGTGTGATTCCTTTGACCAGCAGAAGCTCTTCGGTTGTTTCAAGTGACTTGTTCCTGCACCTGTAAGGTGGTTTTAACTGGCTATAATAGCTTGATTCTGCTCCCAGGTTGTCGTTCTTTATAAACGGCAAACATTCAACCTGGTCATCGCTATCAGTCCAATCGATAATCGAGGGCACAAAACCATAGCCAATATCGGAATGGCCGGCCTCTTTCTGACTCAGCAGATCGATGAGCCGAAGTAACTGTTCTATTCTGGTCCGATCCATATTGCCATTTTCGTCTTTGAGGTGGTTGACATTCAGTTTGCCGCTTTCCTCGGAGATAGTTATCGAGCACTTTCCTTCATCAACAGCAAATGTATCTTCACCTGAAAAAAGATTCAGCAGCGACTTATCATTATGAATATCAGGAGTATCCTTGGCGGCCGCAATCGCAATATTGAGACCTGCTTTCGCGCAATTGAGTGCCTGCTGGGACTTTCGGAAATCGTCCACGGTATGCAGGTTGGAGCGAGATTCGTAGTTGAAGCCGAGCAACAGAACGCTCAGCATGATGACCATGCAAAGGACAACTACTACTATAAACCCTCCCTGCTCTCTTTTTATCTTTTTCGGTCTCATTACTTGTTAACTGATATTAATTTCTCGGATTGAATTCTTGCCCCATTCTCCTGGCAAGATACATATGCAACAGTGGCATAATGATATTGTTGATGATTTTCATCTTCACAACTGATTTCAATTCTTACAGCACACGGCAGTATTTTCTTTTCCTTAAAATCCCAGCTGCGCAGCCATTTCTTTCCGTCGAAGAATGTTAATTCGAGAGATTTGACACCTTCTGCAATCGGCCGCCAGTTTTTTTCTCCGGTTTTTTGAGCTGTGCCAACAAACTCTCTCTGGCTTAAAGAGAGGAGACTCGCTCTTTTATCAAATTTGTAAATAACCTCGAATAAGCCATCTGCCGGCTCTTTTTCCCCGAACAATTTATTCGTAGTTACCAGATGCAAGATCTCTCCCCGCGGAGCAACCGAATTGCCGTTGAAATAGCTGGTGCTTTCTTCGAGTATCATTCCTTTCTGCCCTGTCTGCATAGAGCCGGTTTCGACAGGTTCTGTTTCTGTACGGTCGGCAACTGTTCCGGCGTACGAGCAGCGTATTTGCCGGGCCATCTGCTCCAGCGTTTGACGCCCCTGCTTGGATACTGTTATCCTGGCTTTGCACGTTTGAGCCGATTTTGAAGTCGCAAAGTAGCTGCCATATACCATAGAGAGGATAGCTGCAATCAGTGCCACAGCCACGAGCAGCTCAACCAGGGTGAAGCCATGTTTGTCCAATCTGTTATTCATGGCAGCTTCCTGTCAGCAACATAAGTTGACGTTTGTAACTGTTTGCGACTGACACCTTGTTTCCATGTGATATCAACAAGTATTTTTCGCAATCCTGTAATATGCACTTTGTCCAATTGGGGCAGCCGAAGGTCCGTAACCTCAGTCTGCCAGTTTAAGGTCAGGCCGTTTTGTTCCATTGTGCCGGAATTGGTCCCCTCTTCCGGATAGCCGGCAGCCACCGTCTCGGCGATTTTTTCATTTGCCAAAAGAACGGCTTGTGTAGTTATCTGTGCCTTATCGACCATACTAATGCTGATAATATGCAACCTGAGCAGCGCCAGCAGAGAGATCGAGACAATTGCGAGAGCTACAACAACCTCTACGAAAGTAAAAGCTCTCATCCACCCTCTGTAGGCGGTCGTCCAACCGTTTTCGCTGCCTGTCTTATGCTCAGTCATCAAGATTCCAGCTTTCTATGTCGGCATTGTCGCCTGCGCCGCCGTCCTCACTATCCTTGCCGAAAGATTCCAGGTCGTAGTCTCTGCTTTGCACGCCCGGATAAACGTAGATGTATTTGTTGCCCCAGGGATCTGAGGGCGTTTTATCGAGGTAGCCGTCAGCATTATAGCCTTTTATGCCGGGGTCTGAGACTAGTGCTTCGAGGCCTTCGGAAGTCGTGGGAAAACGCCCGGTGTCGGTCTTGAACAAGGCTAAAGCAGATTCGATATTGCGTATATCAATTTTGGCCTTCACTCTCCGGGCCTGTTCCGGCCTGTTTAATATCCTTGGCATAATTATTGTAGCTAAAAGACCCAGGATCACGACCACAATCATAAGCTCGATCAGGGTAAATCCTCGGCGTGGCGTATAGCGTATATGGTTTAGTGTATAATTTTGTGTCTTTGTTCTCATCTTCCAAGATTTCCTCTAAAGGACTTGATTTATGTCAAATATTGGCAGTAGAACGGCAAGTACGATAAAACCCACAACCGCCCCCATAAACAGAAGTATCACAGGCTCAAGCAGCGAGGTCAGCGTTTTCGTCGTCAGCTCCACCTCGCCCTCGTACATGTCGGCAATATTTATAAGTCCCTCTTCCAGGTTCCCGCTCACCTGGCCCGTTGTGATGATATGGTGTACGATCGGCGGGAACAATCCGGTTGTTTTTATCGCATTGGCAATAGCATCTCCCTTGCTTACCAAATCCTTTACCGAATCCAGGGCACCCGCAATAACTCTATTTTGAATTACCTGTTTAGCAATGTCCAGAGCACTGAGTATCGGGATACCGCTGACAAGAAGTATCCCCAGCGTTCTTGACAGGCGTGCTACTTCCAATTTGAGAAAAAGGCTGCCGAAAAGAGGTAGCTTTAATTTAGTACGATCCGCGTATAATCTGCCCTTTTCAGTTCTGTAGCCGACTACAGCCCCAAAGAAAGCGAGGCAAACCACGGCAGCAATTAACGTCCAATACGTTCGCATAAAATCGCTTGTTGAGATAAGCAATATCGTAGGCCAGGGAAGAGTTCTGTTCATTTCGATAAAAATCTCCGTTATGCTGGGCACCACAACGGACATAAGAAATACAACCACCACAACGGCAACTACGACCATCATCAGCGGATAAGCAATCGCGGATTTGACCTTTGCTGCAAGGTTCACGCGTTTTTCCAGTATTTCCGCCAGGCGCAAGAGAACCTCTTCCAGTGTTCCGCTCGTTTCGCCTGCGGCTACCATGTTGGTAAACAGATTTGAAAAAATTTTGGGATGTTTGCTGAGTGCGTTAGCCAGTGTGCTTCCCGAATTAACATCGTGAGCAACTTGTTCCATGACTTCCGCGAGATGATTGTCCCGGGCCCGCACACCTCGCGATTGCTCGACTAATGCCGAGAGAGCGGGTACAAGGGGCATACCGGCACGCAGCAACGTTGCCAGCTGACGAGCGACCCTGCAGACATCCCTCGTGCGGATTCTTCGGAAGATGTCCCTTTCGTGCGTTTTATGCTTTTTATCAGCGCAACTACGGCTACCGGCTGCCTGATCCGCCGGGACCGGTTTCTTTTCATTTATCAAATTGTATTCAACCACCGACACGTTCAGTCAATCCTGTATTTGTTTGCATATAATCCTGTGTGACCCTGCAGACCTCTTCGAGAGTCGTCTCACCAGCCAAGGCCTTACGTAATCCATCCTCTCGCAAGGTGCTCATGCCTTTCTTAACGGCGGCTTTTTTGATAACATGCGAGCCTCGCCGTTGACTTATTAGTTCCTTTATCTCGTCATTAATAACTAACAATTCGGAGATTCCCGTTCTTCCAAGGTAACCGGTTTCAAGGCAGTTCTCACAGCCATGTCCTTTGTAGAGCTGTCCCTTAGTTGTGGAGGTTTCTTCGTTTTCTACCAATAGTGAAATCACTTTCTCATCGGGCGTGTAAGGTCTTTTGCATTCCGGACAGATAATCCGCAGCAGCCGCTGAGCCATGACGGCGATAACCGATGATGAAATCAGGTAAGGTTCGATTCCCATATCGATGAGCCGCGTTACGGCTGAGGCCGAGTCGTTCGTATGCAAAGTGCTCAAAACCAAGTGGCCCGTGAGCGATGCCTGGATTGCGATCTCAGCGGTTTCAATATCCCTGATTTCCCCTATCATGATTACATCGGGATCCTGCCGGAGAATGTGGCGCAGACAATTGGCAAACGTAAGATTTATCTTAGGCTTTATCTGCATCTGCCCGACACCGGGCAGTTGATACTCAATCGGGTCTTCAACCGTAAGGATGTTTCTTTCCTCACTGTTAAGTTCACTCATGGCTGCATATAGTGTGGTTGTCTTGCCGCTGCCCGTTGGGCCCGTGAGCAAAATTATACCATGATCCAGTCTGATCAGCTTTCTGAAGCTGTTAAGTACTTCATGGGAAAGGCCTATGTCGTTCAGGCCCAGTTCGCCGCCGCCTTTGTCCAGCAATCTGAGCACCACCCGTTCGCCGCCCGATGTCGGGATGACCGAAACTCGAATATCCACCAGATTCTGGCCTATCTTGATCCGGCTCTGGCCATCCTGCGGCAACCTTCGCTCGGCGATGTTAAGACTTGACATAATTTTCAACCGCGACACGAGAACCGCAATCTGCTGTTTCGGCAGGGTAAATACATCATGCAGCACGCCGTCAATCCGGAAGCGTATCCGGGCTTCATCTTCGTATGGTTCAATGTGAATATCGCTGGCCCTGCTGTGCACCGCCTGGAAGAAGATTTTGTTGACTAATTTTATGACAGGCGCCTTGTTGGCGATATTGAGCAGATCTTCGGCCTGAGTTTTGGCGGAGATACCATCAATATCCTTATCATCATGAACTAAATCCCGTTCAAGGATTTCATCATCTCTGCTTGGATTTGTGCTTTGATAATAACAGCGGCTAATAGCCTTTTCGATTTCAGAGGCCGAACAGGTAATCCGGCTGCATGGTTGGCCCAAGGCAGTCGCAATTGCATCGTATGCTTCTAAATTCAGGGGATCCGACAGGGCAATTGCAAACTCTCCATTTCCCAAAAGAAGAGGGATAGCGCATTGTTTCTTAAGAAACTCAAGCGGTAGTTTCCGTACCAGTTCCGGATCCAACTGTTCTGGGAGTATGTTCTCCAAATACTCAATCTGCAGTTGTCTTTCTATTTCCTGATCCGGCTTTGTCGACATTGGCTGGTTTCCTTACAGGCAACAAATAGTTGCTCAATTGTTATTGCTCAGTGTCCTCTTGTTCGATTGTTTCCAGCGCCGGCTCCATTTCTTTCTTCTTTGCCTCGGTTATCTGCTCGATATCCTGCTGGTTGCTCACAACGTGCGGTGTTATGAACATTAGCAGATTCGTTTTCTGCAACCGTTCTTTCTGGAATCTAAACAAACCACCAACCAATGGAAGATCGCCTATCAGTGGAATTTTCTTCACGATATTAGTTTTGTCATCTCGAATAAGACCGCCGATGACAATAGTCGAGCCGCTGTTCATAGACACAACTGTCTGAGCCTGTCGTTGAGCCGTTGTGGGTGTGTCGGTAGAAGGGCTGGTAACATCTTCGATGAGTTTCGAGAACTCGCTGTCGATTTCGAGTCTGACAAGGCCGCCCTGACTAATGTGCGGTGTTATCTCGAGACTAATTCCAACGTCTTTGTATTCGAACGTTTTTATCACTGTCGGCGTAATCAAATCTACCGTCTCTGTAATTCGCGACTGTGTGACAAACGCCCTGCTTTCACCGACGATTATCTTTGCTTTACTGTGGTTGGAAGTTGTGATATGTGGTGTCGAAAGGATATTGACTCCCGACCTTTTCTCCAAAGCGTGTAGGATCGCTCCGATTCCGACTTCTGAACCGCTTTCTTTCCACGCGCCGACAGCCAATCCCTCAAGATCACCATTGACAAAATCCACTCGGGGTCCGAAATTTGTTGCTCCAAAGCCACGAACACTATCCTCCACGGCCCCGTCAAGCGTGGCCCAGTCGATACCGATTTCCTTTAAGCCATCTTCACTCACCTCCATAATGAGCATTTCAACTAAAACCTGCTCTCGAACTATGTCCAGCTTTTCGATAATCTCGGCGATAACTTCGTAGTCCTGCGCCGAAGCCGCTATTATCAGTGCGTTTGTGCCCTCATCAGCAGTAACCTGGACCTGCTGCGTTGCTTCAAGTGCGCCGGTGGTACTCAAATTCGCAAGGGCCCCGGTAAGTGATTCGGCAGTTTCCGCCGCTGATGCATTGATAAGATAGACTACATGGACATTGTTGGCACCGCGTGGCCGCTGAGTATCAAGCTGCTGTGCCAATGTCTTGATCATCTCAGTGTCCTGAGGATTTGCAACGGCAATAAGAGAATTTGTTCTTACATCAGGCAGAATCTTTATATCCGTTTTAATCGCCGGAGTGGTGTGAGTACGCCCGGCCTGTGAAGGAACGCCCCTGTCTGCATCCATGATTTGGGTGATTTGATCGCTGAGCACCTGTGCAGAAGCATAAGTCAAAGGAATTGTGGTAATCTGCTCTTTCGCCCCCGGCACGTCAAGGTTATGAATAATTTTGGCTATATGATGGATATTCGAAGAGGTATCCGTAACAAAAATTGAATTTGTTCGGGGGTAAGTCGACATGTGTAAGCCCGTGGTTAAAAGAGGCTTTACAATTTCACTTACTTCTTTGACATCAGCGTATTTCAAGGGAATAATCTGGGTGACGATAGAATCATTCTGAGGAATTTCCAAAGGATCACTGCCGATGCGAACCTGTAAGTTTCGTTTCACAGCTTCTTCTCTCGGTATTATTTTAACCAGATCTCCGGCACCGGCCGGCACGGCAGCATACCCCTTAACATCCAGAATAGATTCCAAAACCTGGTAGATTTCACCGAGACGTATCTTTGTAGGCGACATCACCGTTACGGGACCCTTTATACTGTCATCCACGACAAAATTAATACCGGTTATATCGCCGATAGCCTTAAGCATTACTCGAATATCGACCTGGTCAAAGTTTACATATATTAGCTCGTCGGCCATGCCCGGCTTATCAAGTACAGGCAAATTCACTGTTGTTTCTGAAAACGGCTGCTCGCCGCCGGCCAACGTGCTTACTGAAAAATTCATGCAGAATATGCATATTAGCCAAAGGATGTTTTGTATTATTTTTCGCACTTTATAACTGTTTGTGTTTAAAATTTCTAACCGCATTTATTTTACTCACTCAATAATACTTTTTCGATTTCCTAAGCACTCATCTCAGCGGGAATGAGAACGCTTTGGTTTTGTTGTCCCGCATGAACTCGATATCCATAGCTGCCTGGGACCTTGCCTTCATGGAAATCTGGTAAGCCTTCTGCTTGCTGTCCAATCGTTGTCCATTAACTGAACGAATGACATCTCCGTTTTTCAAGCCAAGGTCTTCTGCCCCCTTGATGTCCTCTAAGCCTGTTATTCTAAGTCCTTCAACCTGGCCGTCGATGGTGTGAGGTTCGATATTCACTTTCGGTATCATTGTTGCTGCGTACCTGAGCTTATCTGCGAAAGTAGGATTAGACTTAGCTGCTGGATGAGCTTCAACTGGTTGGGTAGCGTTTTTTGCCATAGTTACCTCGGGATTGTCGGTGTCTTGCTTTTTGGATTCTTTGATGCGCAGGTTTATTTTCCTTCTTTGACCCTTATGAAGTAATACTATCCCATCCTTCTCGATGCTCTCGACATAGGCGGTTACAATGGTATCGCCGGTCTTGTACACGTCGAGCACATTGGTTTTAAGATCCTTTATGATTGCCCGGGAAATCTCCGGACTGCCGGCAACGGTACCAAGCAATGCTATGCCGAGTTCTTCCTCGCCAGACCATGTTGAGCCGGCACTATTATCAATTTGCAAGGGTTTGTCTTCCACCAGTGCCGAAGCGGAGCTTCCAAATATATCTTGCTCGACAATAGCTGAATAGTCTTGAACCGAGGTGTCCGGTACGCTTGCCGGTTTAAGTTCGGCTGTATTTTCGTTACCTACAGCCGATTTTGCCGCCAAGACTTTATGCATTTGCTGCGACATCGTTACTGCCCTGACGGCTACATAACCCAGAATCAACACCATCACTAACTTAATAGCCAATAAGGCCTTATGTTTATAGCTTTTGTTATTTTTCTTTACCAAAACACACCTTCTTCCACTTTTTTTATGTTCGGCACTTACTAATCGAGCCTTGCCGGTTTATATCGCAATCGTTATATCGGACCTTTAATGGCTACCGTTTAGTTCCGCCGTCAGTGCCAAATGTAACGATTTTTCTGTGTTTTAGCTGGCGAGCTGGCCACCCGATCCACTAGAAAAGTGGATTTACCGGTATATAATCCGGAAATTCTCCTTGACGCGAAACTGCCAAACTTTAACAATCTATCGGCTTATTGCTACCTTGTATTTAGGAAAGACTCTTTCCTTGGTTGCATCATACCTCTCATATTCTTTACTTTTCCAGACATCTGAAAAACATTCCAAGGGGGGAAAAAACAATGATTTACCTCAGTGCATATATCCAGAACGCTTATCTTAACTAAAAAACGAGCTTTTTTATAAGGCTTTGCAGCCGGTGGAGTATCATAGAAATCATCCCTCAAATCGCACCTTTACGTTAACACGATCGCCATTACAAGATAGCAGATATTAGCCAGCCCGTGAAACAAAATAGGCGCTAATAGCGACCTGGTCCGAATAAACAACCAGCCAAGAACTAAACCCGGCAAGAAAATGAGGACCGATAATATCTGGCCTTGGGTTATGATATGAGCTATTGCAAAACAAGCTGCTGATATTACTATGCTTGTCCATTGTTGTAGTCGGGGCAACTTGCCCATCACTGGAGTTGTTAATCTGAGGATATTGCTTTGTACATAACCCCTGAAAAATACTTCTTCAGATAGCGCAATATACAAGAACTGATAAAATAACCAATATACCCAGTCCTGTCTCTGCGATAGCACAGGCAGTAAAGGTGGTTTTAATTCATAAGATTTCAGCACCCACAAACCACAGAGTGTAAGCGGAAAAAGCACAACGCAGGTCCATCCCAGCACAATGAGAGAATCCTTCATTTGCCTGATATTGAAACCGAATCCGGGAAACTTACGTTTTTTAACCGCTGTCGGAATAAATGCGGCAAATATCAAAATACAGGGGGTAATGAGCCAGCCGGCCCCTAAAGCCGAACTCGCGGTGATTACCTTAATTGCTGATATTACGACAATTACTGCCAGGGTAGTTTCTATAAGTAAGGATATATCGAATCTGCCTGGTCTATCTTCCACATACAGTGCCGGCTCGAAAGGCTGCAGGGAATTGGCTATACCATGATGGATAGATTGATAGTTCATTCTTAATATTTGTATCTTGTAATATTGAGACCTTTCCGATTCTGCGTCACAAGCAGTCTCAGAGTTGTTATTATCACCATCTGCCCAGGGTAAGGTAAAGCTAAGTTGTTTCTCATTAGGCAATTGCCCCTATCTGACACCCTATAAAGTATAATAAATACTGGCAAAATAGGCAAAGACGCCCCAGCCAAAACCGTAAGTATAACACATCGAGGCCTTGAAAGTAAGTGCACCCGATTGAATTGTACCGCCAAGAGGAGCTGGAACTATCCTCCAGGTGTTGCTCGACAACAAAAAAACATTGGATCGAAGGTCCGAAATAACATTTTCCAAGGCAATCATCCACCCGTACAAATTATTCAAAATTGCGTAGTGGAATGTATTGCTGTTGCTCTGTCAAGAATACTTTGAAGGCTGTTACTCCGCTCGATGCGGGATCCGGGACCATCAAAAAGTCTGGATTCCTGTTTTCGCAGGAATGACAAACCCACATGTGAGCTTTGATAGAGCATTAATATGACAGCACTATTGTTGCTTCAGTAAATGCTATTGTTAATCAATATTACTCTCAGGGGGAGTTATTTTAAACCAACAGGGATGATCTATCAGCGGATGGCCTTGCTCAGGATGGCATTGGCTGGTTTGCTCATCAGATTCAAGCACTGTTTTAAACGGAAGAAAGCCTTGAATTATCGGCAAATATACAACTTAGGATTGAAGGGTGATAGAAAGCGTAAGTCCATAGGTACTATAGCATTAGCTGCAGGTGTAGCAGTAAAACAGTGCAGGAGTTTCTGGTATTATTCCATTGGGAGCGGTTGGTAAAGCAAGTCGTTCCTATTACCGGGTCAAATAGCTGTATTTCCACCGATCAACAAGAAGCACCCATTCAACTAATATTCATATCACTACCGATTACATCATGGCTTGCCCTGCGCGGACTCCGTCCCCGTCGGTGTACCAAAGATGCATATATCCAGCCAAACGTTGGTACGGAACGTGGGAGCCTCGCCATTTCGAAGGCTATCAAACCGAAAGATTAATTTTGCTCGCTTTACGTTTCCATTCCTTGCTCTCAAGGAGAGCTAGCGAAAAGATGACCCTACTATCCATAGTAGCTTTCACTGAAGAAGCAAATCCATCTATTACAACAGCGACGAGATCTTTCTCTCAGTAAATGCTGTATGTTGGTATTATGATAGAAAGAAAGTGTATTGTAAAGAAAATTTTAAAGAAAAATTAAATTATTTTGTTGCCCGCCTTCCTATTTTGAAGAAAAAGGTATTATCGGTCTCAACCCGAAAAACCTCGTCATAGTTGCCATTGAAGGACTTATGTAAGCTTGCTGCATACGGCTGATCATAGTATCTTGGCAGCATGAATATCATAAGAAACCCGACAACAAACCTCTTTCATCTTATTGTTTTGCTTGTGAATTGTGTAGCTATGGCCTGTCTTTCCTGTGGGCTATTCTTTGTTCAAGAGCAGTACCGGCGACCGGGCTATTGGCCATGGAGAGCCAACTCGCTGCTTGTCAGCACCAGATCAATTCAAAGAAGCGGTCGCGGCCACGATTCACGGCAGGTTTTCGTCTTCTGTGGGTGCTGCTCTCAAAGTCT
>CAZTDF010000084.1:13950-17771 GCA_964612465.1 uncultured Pirellulales bacterium | reverse complement strand
TGCTTTGGGAGCAGGAGGCCGTAGGTTCGAATCCTATCACCCCGATTTTATGTCACTCCGGCGACTGTGATCCAGGGCGTTTTGTCAATTACCTGTGTTTCGAACCTGAACCGAGACGTGCGGCACGACCGGCCCTCGCCAGACGCTGCCGCCAAATGTAGTGACATACATGACATCGTCGTCCGAGGGATCGAACGTCACGCGCTGGACATTCGAGAACGGCAAATCTTCGAATGCCTCCCATGTCGCGCCGTTATCTCGCGTGAGCCACAGGCCGGCACCGGGAGCACCTTCGGTAAGAGTCATATAGATCCATCCGTCACGTTTGGGATGGAAATAGCCGCCGAACGTCTGGCGTCCCCGGCGTCCGATACGCTTCCAGGTTTTGCCGCCGTTTTCGGACCTGTATAATCCGCCGGACTTGTCCTGCCAGTTCGCATCGCATGTTCCGATGAGGATGATGTCACTGTCGTCAGGGTCAACGGAGAAGTCCTTTGGGTAAAGAAAAAGCCGGGATGCGTTAACCTTTTCCCATGTCTGGGCGCCGTCTCCGGAGCGGTACAGGCCGACTCCTTCGCTCATGAGCGGCTGTCTGCGGGCAGGGCGCTTGGCGCAAATTATCGCGAAAAGCGTTCCGTCTTTATGCAGAGCCACGCGATAAACTCGCATGTTATTCGGGTGGCCCAGGCCATGCTTCTTTAGTGCCCAGGTCTTGCCGTCGTCGGTCGATTTGTATACGCCTTTGGTGAATACGCCGGCATATAACGTGCGTGCGTTTTTGGGGCTTCCGGGATCGAGCACGATGGAGGTGACAGCTTTGGGCGGAATACCTTTAGCCTCATGTTTCCATGAAGCACCGAAGTCACGCGAGACGCAAACTCCGCCGGGACGATTGTGGCCGTGACGTTCGGAAATGATATTATCGTTGGGGATGTCGTGCACGTTGGAGAATGCGCCCCACATCTTGCCGGGCGTGTCCGGATCGAATGCAATCTCGTAGCAGGTATTCCGCCACGGGGCCCACGTGTTTTTGTCCCACCATATCCATGTTTTGCCGGCGTCGAGGGACCGGGCAAAGCCGATGTCCGTGTAGGCGATGTAGTGACGGTTGGCTTCGAAAGGATCGATGTAGTAGTTCCACGTCGTGGTTACGACCAGACCGCTGCATGACCATGCGCAGCCGGCTTTGGCCTCCTGGCCGTCAGCGGGATACGTATCGCCGTTGAACCATGTGTCGCCGCCGTCATGTGTGATATAGGATTGGCTCCAGAGAAGGATCAATCGATCCGGATCGGTGTTGCATATAGCGACTCCGAATGGTGTATCGCCTCCCTTAAAGGATTGTCCTGCGGATGCGGTGACATAGTTGGGAGCCACGTTATATCGCTCGAAACGCGGATCCTGGAAGTAGGTAGCGCGCCAGATCTTACCACCGTTATCGCTGCGATAGACTGTTT
Organism: uncultured Pirellulales bacterium; assembly: GCA_964612465.1. GTDB lineage: Bacteria > Planctomycetota > Phycisphaerae > Sedimentisphaerales > Anaerobacaceae > JAFGPJ01. The sequence goes on along the minus strand of CAZTDF010000084.1, from coordinate 16,314 downwards.
CATGATAGGGGGGGTGGAATCCCGTGCTTGTGTTCAGGACATACACTGTCAATGGGTTCCTGTCGGTAGTGAGAATTTGCCGGTACTGGGCGATTGAACCGTAGGCCCATTGGTCGGCCTTTTTCGTTTCGGTGTTGATACCGTGGCCCATTGTTTGCTGCCAGGTCTGGCCGCGATTGCTGGAACTGTAAACACCTCCTTTAAAGATGCCGCCCTTGTCTTTACTGCTTATCGTGCAGTAGAGAATGATGGTATTGTTAGCTGAACCTGAACCTGCCGCGAATCCATGTATCGGTTTCCAGGGCAAACTATTGGTCTTGTCTGTCCAGGTCCGGCCTTCATCGTCGGAACGCCAAATGCCCTTGTCGGTGGCGGCGAACATGACATGTCCTCGACGAGTGCGGTCAAAATGGAAACCAATAGTCTGGCCTTCCGGCCCGCTGCATAAAGTCCACGTTATACCGCCGTCATGCGACAACCTGCATTTGCCGTCACGTGTTCCTGCGAGCAGAACTTTCGGGTCGGATGGGTTTATCGCTATTTCACCATAGAGAGACTCGCGAAGGTTGCTGAGAGGCGAGAAAGTTCTGCCGCGGTCGCGACTGATTCTGAGCCGGCCGCCCGATGAAGCATAAATCACGTCGGGGTCGGACGGATGAAATCCCGGCCGGCATCTTGTATCCGATTTAAGCTGAGCATGGTTGATCATGCGCCAGTTACGGCCGCCGTCCTCGGAGATATACGCTGCGCTCATATCACAGTTGAGCATCATCAGATCAGGATCGGCGGGGGAAATCGCAGGCGAAAACATGCCGCCTCCCCCGGACAGACCAATGGGTTCCCAGGGAATCTTTTCATCGATTGCTTGTGAGTGGACAGATTGTTGCTGGCAGTTTAATGAGATTAATAAGACTAAAAAAAAGCTAAGGTACCTGCAAAAAAAACACTGCGAGCTAAGATTCATTATACTGCCTTTCGGTTTGAACGGTTGTTGTCAGCAGTTTGTCACTTGTCTTACTTCCATGTGGATCATCGCACCGTTCGGCCAGATCCTTTACGTCCTCAATAAACAGCCGCGGATGAGTTGCCTTGATTTGATATTCGGCCCGGGCAAAAGAGACGGTGGAGATAAGCACCATTGATGATATAATACAAAGTCGCCGAATCATATTAGATATCACTCCATCCACAAGTTTATCGCCCCGGGTATATTAGTCACAAATTAAAGAACATATTGCCATATTCTCCACGGTATTACAAGCGTTTTGTCATGCCGGGGCCGGTTCTGCAGCAGTCAAATATATGGAAAAGCTATTGCCAGAGCCGAAAACATACAGCATAACCCTGCCTGAAAATCCAGCCAAACTCCAAAATATAGATAATCAATCCTTTGTATACAAATGCTGTCTAAAGTGGTAAACTCATTAACCGTTTCATAATTTGGTTATCACGACACGAAGAATGATTAATACTTATGCAGGGGTAACACATGGATCTACATAGTATTGACATTGCCATCATCTTTACCTACCTGGTGTTAACGGTTCTAATAGGCTTTTGGATCTCCAAACGAGCCTCCAAGGATCTGGACTCCTATTTTCTCGGTGGCAAAACCCTGCCGTGGTATATTCTCGGCATCTCGAACGCATCGGGTCAATTCGACATCACTGGGACCATGTGGCTGGTGTACCTGTGTTTTGTCTACGGCCTCAAGAGTATATGGATTCCATGGGTCTGGCCTACGTTTAACCAGATATTTCTTATGGTCTATATCGGTATGTGGTTGAGGCGTTCCAATGTACTTACCGGCGCCGAATGGATAAAGACCCGGTTCGGCCAGGGCACCGGCGCCAACCTGGCCCATATCAGCGTGGTCATTTTTGCCCTGATAAACGTCATTGGCATGATTGCTTACGCGTTCAAAGGTATCGGCAAGTTCACCCAGATTTTGCTGCCGTGGAGCCTGCATGAGAATACTTATGCGCTAATTATACTAACGATAACAACGCTCTATGTCGTCAAGGGCGGCATGTACAGCGTCGTTCTGACCGAGGTGCTGCAATTCGCTATTATGACTATCGCCTCGGTTGCCGTGGGCGTGATTGCCATCCACAATGTCAGTCCTGAGATGATCGATGCCGTAGTGCCGGCCGGATGGCAAAACCTCTCTTTTGGGTGGAGACTTGACTTGAACTGGTCCGGCGCGTTAGACATGGTCCAGTCCAGCATCACAAAGGATGGATTCTCTCTGTTTACAGTGATTATGATGCTCATGTTGTTCAAGGGCGTGATGGCCAGCATGGCCGGCCCGGCACCGAATTACGATATGCAGCGTGTCCTGGCTACGCGAAGTCCCAGGGAAGC
>CAZTDF010000084.1:0-13850 GCA_964612465.1 uncultured Pirellulales bacterium | reverse complement strand
GCGACAGTTAATGCCGGACCGGCTTATATCGTGAATGATATATACAAACGTTTTATCAATCCGGCCGCCTCCAACAAGTTACAGGTCCGAATGAGTTATGCTACTTCCATTTTGGTAGTGGCTGTGGGTATTGTTTTCGGATTTCTGACAGAGAGCATTACTAATGTGACACTCTGGATTGTGGGCGGTCTGTACGGTGGGTATGTAGCGGCCAATTTGCTGAAATGGCACTGGTGGCGATTTAACGGTTTCGGCTTTTTCTATGGAATGATAATCGGCACAATTGGGGCACTGGTAGTCCCTCCCATTGTGGAACATTTCTGGCCCGGCACAAATACACTTTACGCCTTTCCATCTATCTTTCTGTTTTCGGTTGTGGGGTGTTTCCTGGGCACGCTTCTTTCAAAGCCGGAGGACGAAGAGATCCTCAAGGACTTTTATAAAACGGTTCGTCCCTGGGGATTCTGGAAACCGATCTTAGAGAAAATAAAGGCCGAGGATACCGGTTTCGAGCCTGATACCGACTGTAGCCGTCACTGGTTCAATGTAACTGTGGGCATCATCTGGCAAGTTACCCTGGTGACTTTACCAGTCTATATCGTGATTCAAAATCCCCGAGGTATTGTCGGAACGTTAGCAGTACTTCTCGCAACAACAATAATTCTCAAAAAGAGCTGGTTTGACCATCTTCCCAGTGACAAGTAATGAAAATCGTGTCGCGGGCATCTTGCCCGCGATTCGAGGGCGGGACGCCCTCGATACGTGAATGAAATCCTGATTTATGCTGGATCATCATGTTGTATGAAACGATACAACAATTTAGTCAGGCTGTAAGAAATGAGCTGGAGAATAACCTCGTTCCTTTCTGGCTTGAAAGTTCGGTCGATTCGGAATACGGCGGATTTATAGGCCAAATGTCAAATGACGGAACGATCGATCCAAGTGCTTCCAAAGGATTGATCCTGAACGCCAGAGTCCTTTGGACCTTCTCGGCTTTGTATCGATTTAACGAAGATAATCGATACCTCGATATGGCCCGGCGCGCGTACGATTATCTTGAGGCATACTTTTGGGATCGTTCGCACGGCGGGGCTTTCTGGCAGGTGGATTTCCAGGGACATCCTCTGGATAAAAAGAAGAAGATTTACGGCCAGGCATTCTATATCTATGCGCTTGCAGAATATTATCAGGGCTTTGGAGGCGAACCGGCGATCAAACTCGCCAGGCAGTTATACGATCTTATCGAAACGAACAGCCGGGATAAGATATATGGGGGGTATATCGAGGTTTGTAACCGGGATTGGTCTCTTGCCGAGGATTTGCGACTCAGCGACAAGGACATGGACGAGAAGAAGTCCATGAACAATCACCTTCATATGCTGGAAGCCTATACGAATCTCTATCGCATCTGGCCAGATATCCAGCTTCGAGAGCGTTTGACAGAACTAATTGATTTGTTCGGTCAGCGAATTGCGGACCAGTCCTCGGGCCACCTGAATCACTTCTTTGACGAGAAGTGGCAGCCCAAATCGGCCAACTACACATTCGGTCATGATATCGAAGCCAGTTGGCTGCTTTGCGAGGCAGCCGAAGTCCTGGACGATTCGAATGTGACGTCACGGGCTCAGAGTTTGGCTCTGCGTCTGGCCCGGGTCACTCTGGCCGAGGCTCTCGATGACGATGGCGGTTTATGCTACGAAGGCCGGGCGGGAAAAGTCACAGACCCGAACCGAGAATGGTGGCCGCAGGCAGAGAGTGTCGTGGGTTTTCTGAACGCTTACGAGCTATCCTCTGACCGGTCTTTTCTCGAAGCGGCCCTGAAGGCGTGGAGCTTTATCGAAGAATATTTTATCGACAAAAAAAATGGTGAGTGGTTCTGGCGGATTGATCGAAACGGCAGTCCGGATCCTGCCGAGCCGAAGGTTTCGCAGTGGAAGGGACCTTATCACAACGTGCGCACATGTTTGGAGACCATAAGAAGACTCCGGCAGATCGCTTCAGCGGATCCGAACTAATATAACAGCAGCAGGAGGATAGAATAAATGAATGAAAACGAATATAAAAAACGAGTCAAGCAGCTCCTGGACGACCATAAGGCCCTGATCGAACGGCCAAACGAAAGAGCAAGAAACACAAATGGAATTGTGCAGCGTTATCAATATCCCGTGCTCACAGCGGCGCATACTCCTGTTTTCTGGCGATACGATCTCGACCCTGCTATGAATCCGCTGCTATGCGAACGTATGGGTATAAACAGCACGTTCAACGTCGGAGCCATTGAACTGGACGGACGAATTTATCTTTTGGCGCGAGTCGAAGGAGCCGATCGCAAATCGTTTTTCGCCGTCGCCGAGAGCAGCACCGGCATCGACCGCTTTCAATTCTGGGATTACCCCGTAGAGATGCCGCCGGCGGACCCGGGGGAGACCAACGTCTATGATATGCGTTTAACCAAACACGAGGACGGCTGGATCTACGGGCTGTTTTGCGCCGAGCTTCATGATTCGAAGCACCCGGAAGATCCTTCGGTCGCAATTGCTCGCTGCGGCATAGCTCGCACCAAAGATCTCAAGGATTGGCAGCGGCTGAGCGATCTCAAGACTCCATCGGCCCAGCAGCGAAACTGCGTGCTGCACCCGGAATTCATCGACGGTAAGTACGCCTTTTACACGCGGCCCATGGCCGATTTCAAGTCCACCGGCACTGGCGAGGGAATCGGCTGGGGACTGTGCGAGGATATCGAGCATGCCATGATTACCGAAGAGGTGATTATTGACCGCTGCACCTACCACACTATCACCGAGGGCAAGAACGGACAAGGGCCGGTTCCCATCAGAACAGAAAAAGGCTGGCTCCATCTGGCCCACGGCGTGCGTGACACTGCCGCGGGGTACCGTTACGTCTTATACATGTTCCTTACCGACCTGAACGAGCCTTGGAAAATAATCGCAAAGCCCGGTGGATATTTCATGAGCCCGCAGGGGGACGAAAGAATAGGCGACGTTTCCAATGTGCTTTTCTCCAACGCCTGGGTCGCCCGAGATAATGGCGATGTGTTTATCTACTACGGCTCATCCGACACGCGAACTCACGTTGCTGCCAGCTCAGTGGATAAGCTGCTGGACTACGTTGTAAGCACACCGCCGGATGGGCTGCGAACCAGCCGGTGCGTCAAACAGCGATGCGAATTGATCGAGAAAAACCTCGCCAATGCCTGGTGGAAGCCACTCGTGTAAAGATATTCTATAAGACAAGCCAAGTAAATAAGGAGGCATGAAATGAGAAAATCGATCATTTTCTGGATTATTCTTCTGACGTTGGGCGTTGCCTTCGGGGCTGAAAGCGGTTCGAATTCGATACCCAATCTGACAGACCCCCTTGCAACCCCTGAAACCAGAGCCCTTTATCGAAACCTTCATAAGGTAGCGAATGAAGGTGTCCTGTTCGGCCATGAGGATACGCTGGCCTATGGCGTGGGATGGAAGTCTACAGCGAATGACTTTGACAGTGACGTTCAGCGTGTCTGCGGCAAGTTCCCTGCAATTTACGGCTGGGATATCGGCCATATCGGCACAGCGGCGAATATCGATGGAGTTCCGTTCGAGAATATGAAAATATGGATCGCGAAGGGCTATGAAAAAGGCGGAATTAGTACGATTAGCTGGCACGCCCGCATTCCCGGCACGAAAGAAAACTCCTGGACCCAGAAAGAAGTCGTGAATCGTCTGTTACCCGATGGGGAACTGCACAAGATTTATAAGGCCAAGCTTGATCAGGTCGCGGCCTTTTTCGCCGACCTGAAAGGTCCAAAGGGCGAACCTGTCCCCATCATCTTTCGACCCTTCCACGAGCACAACGGAAACTGGTTCTGGTGGGGCGCCAAATGGTGTACGCCGGATGAATACAAGCAGATTTGGCGATTTACGATTGATTACCTGAGAAAGACAAAAGGCCTGCATAACATTATCACCGCCTACTCTCCCGACCGTTTAAAAGATCGCCGGGAGTATCTCGAACGCTATCCCGGCGACGATTACATCGATATCATCGGCCACGATAACTACGGAAATTTCAGGTCAATCAAGACAAAAGACCAGGCACAACAAGCACTGGAGACCATCGTCTTATTGGCCGGGGAGCGGAACAAAATCGCGGCCTTCACGGAAACAGGTGTCGGTCAGGGCCCCGCCAATGCAAAATGGTGGACCGACGTACTGCTTGAAGTAATCAAGTCCAGCCCCTCAACCAAAAAAATCGCATGGGTTCTGGTCTGGCGAAACGCCGGCAAGCGTCAGAACTACGCCGCTTTCCCTAGTGCGGCAACTGTCGAGAACTTCAAGGCCTTTGAAGCGGATCCGATTACATTGTTCATGGAAGACCTGCCGGATATGTACAAGTGATATGACATCGAGATTTTAAGTCAGGGGACACACAATGTGTGGTCTGACTCTACATTAAGAAAAATATGATGGATGATTCTTCTTATTATACAGTTTCTCGTAGCAGCAGATGCTGAAAAACACAAACTTGGCACAGGTTATTATTTTTCTAAGAATAATTTTGCAATATTTGGACAGGCAAGAGCGTCTGAATGGTTAAATCAAGAATTAGTAGGTTTTGTCTAAACTCTTCCCGGCGAGGATTTGGCATTCTAATGTAAATGAAGCTTAGTAACGTTGCCGGACAATGCAATATGATGATGTAAGAAAAAAGCCGGTGGAATGAAAGGGTATTATGAAGAGATTAATTTTGTTTCAACTGATCGTAATTCTTGCTTTGATTAATGTCGATGTTTTTGGGGCTTCGGCCGATGATTACTGGCCGACATGGCGTGGACCGAATTGCAGGGGGATATCTCCGGAAGGTAATCCGCCATTAACATGGAGCGAAACAGAGAATGTCAAATGGAAAGTCAAGCTGACCGGGGACGCGTCGAATTCATCGCCGATTATCTGGAAAGATAAGATATTCTTCCAAACGGCGATTAAAACTGATGTGCAAGGCAAACCTGAAGCGCCTAGCGCACGTGAGGGAGGAAGAAGGAGAAGGGGCCCCGGTGGCTCGCCTCCGACTAATATCTATAAATTCAACCTTGTTTGTTTGGACAGAAATTCCGGCAAACAGCTATGGCAGAAAACAATCCGCGAAGTATTGCCCCACCAGGGACACCATGGAGATCACGGCTTCGCTTCTTTCTCGCCGGTGACGGACGGCAAACTTGTATGGACAAACTTTGGCTCACGTGGGCTACATTGCTTTGACATGGAAGGCAATCTGAAATGGAGCAAGGATCTCGGCCGGATGAATACACTTATGGGTTTTGGCGAGGGTGGATCGCTGGCCGTAGCGGGCGATGCTGTAATTGTTGTAAGAGATCACGAAGGAGAATCTTTTATCGTCGCACTCAATAAAGAGACGGGTGAGATTCTCTGGAGAAAAGATCGCGATGAAGCCACTTCCTGGGCCACACCACTGCCCATCGAAGTGAGCGGAAAAATACAGGTTGTCACCAGTGCTACAAATCTGATTCGCAGTTATGATCTCGAGGCGGGAGATATTATCTGGCAGTGCAGCGGCCAGACTCGAAATGTGATCCCCTCGCCGGTGACTGGTTTTGGGATGGTTTATTGTACAAGCGGCTTTCGAGGCAGCGCTCTGCAGGCAATCGAATTGGGCCGTACCGGCGACCTTAGTGATACTGATGCCGTCAAATGGCAGGTAAAAGAAGCGACACCCTATGTTCCATCACCACTTCTTTACGGCGATAAATTATATGTCTGTTCGGTTAATCAGCCGATCATATCCTGCTACAATGCAAAAACCGGCCAAGCTTATTTTCTCAAGGAGCGATTGCCGCAGATCAATGGAATTTACGCATCTGCCGCCGGAGTGGCGGGTAGAGTCTATTTTGTAGGCCGAAACGGGGTGACCTGTATACTAAAACATTCCGAGAAATTCGAGGTATTGGCGGTCAATAAACTTAATGACAAAATTGACTGCTCGCCTGCATTTGTAGGTAGCCAGATATTTCTAAAAGGTAAGGAGAATTTATATTGCTTGACTAACTCAAATTAATAATATGAATATATTCCATATAATTGTTATATCATTTTGGAAGATTTTCAATTGAGTATCATATTCAACAGGCTGCGAACTTGTGGCCAAATGTTAACCTTTTTTGGGAGAAAAACATTATGAGAAACCAAACTACTTTCAAGGCAGCCCTGTATTGCTCGCTGATGATTATCATCGTGCTTTCGGTACAGGTCATTGCCCAGCCGTCATCGTCCCGCGGATTTCGCGGAAGGGGAATATACGGCGACTGGCAGATCAAGGTCGAGTTCGGTGAGCGACAGATGGAATCGATTCTGTCGTTTTCCAGGAACAGCGAAGGCAACATGACCGGGCAATGGATCAGTTTCTGGGGAGTCAATGAGCTTAAAGATGTCAAGTTCGAGGAAAACAAGCTCAGCTTCGTCCAGGTCATGCGATTCGGCGACAACGAATTTACCCAGAACTTCACAGGTACAATCGAGGAAGGTAAGATCACCGGAGTTCTTTCCAGTGACAGGGGCGAGTCCAAGGTCGTAGGTCAACGGAGCCCGCGCATGCCCAGAGCCGTAGGGAACTGGGAGTTGAAATACAAATTCGGCGATCGAGAAATAACAAATACGCTGGCTGTTAAAGCCGGCAAGGAAGGTGAGCTGACGGGCCAATGGCAAAGTCAGCGGGGTGAAAGTAAGATTACGGATCTGCAATTCGAGCGCCGCGAGGGCAAGCTGACCTTCAAACGAGTAAGCAAATTTCAAGATCGCCAATTCGAATCTACGTTCGAAGGAACAATTCAAAGAAATCAGCTTACTGGTGTAATGAAATCGGAGAGGGGAGAATTGCCTGTTGAAGGAACGCTAATTGGTGCCCCCCTTATCGGTACCTGGAATCTCGATATTGAATCCGAGCAGGGCACTCGCAAGCAAAGATTGAGAGTCAATCCGGATATGAGCGCGCTCTACGGGTCCGCTCTGATCAAGAAGATTAATCTCGATGGCGACAAGGTAAGCTTCAAGTACGTCATGACGTTCGGCGACCGGGAATTCGAAACAAGCTTCGAAGGAAAATTGGCTGAATCGAAGATGACCGGCGAGGTAACCACTTCCAGAGGCACTCGGAAAGTGAAGGGTACAAAGGTTGTTCGTACGTTCAGAAGGCGCAGTACAGGGCAATGAGCCTTGTTTTTTAAGATTTTTGAAGCATTTTTCGTTAATTGAATCAATTGTGATTCTCCGGTGAGAACAGTAAAAACCGAGGGAATTTACATCTGCTGTTGGCAATCAGATATGACTGTACTCTATGTGTGTCATTTTATTGAGCATACAAGAGTACAGTCATACTCTGGATTACCTAAACCTTATCGATTGGAGGGCTTTCTAAGCAGTATGTCATTTAACTTTTCCTCTGAGAAATAAAATGTCCTAATTAATTAGACCGGGCATTCCTGCCGAAAGTATAGATACAAGGAGGATATAACTGTTGAGGAGAGGTGCCTAATATAACGAACAAGTAAAAAAAACCTTGCGAACGAACAATATTATCGGTATAATCGTAAATGAATAGAGAAAGGCAGGCCAAAACCTATCATATTTTGCGTGCCATTATAATTCATACGTTTTTTTCATACTGGTCCTGCCCTTAACAAATAAGAGGTTTTCCTTTTGTATTGAATTCGTTTTGTGCTCTGGGTATTATACTTTAGGAAAGCCGGGTTAGCGTTATAGGGACATTTGTATGTGCTTTCATTGGTTGACTTTACAGCATTTTTATCGGGCAAAGAAATGCTATGTGCCAAATCACTATTTTGCCTCTGCACTTAGACATTTTTTACTAAATTATCCGCTTGATAATGCAAATATGCTGCGGCTGCGTAAGCTGTAGCGTCATTATATTTTATTTTATAGCTCTTTTTAGGAGGATACTAAAATGAGAGGAAAAACAAATCATGCCGGACGGCTGCTTTTTGTGCTGATTTTGCTGGTAGTTGCCGGGCATCTTTCCGCCGCCGAATCGCGGATTGACCTGTGGAAGCAGGTGGACACAGCGCTTGAAAACAGGCTGCCCAGAACCGCCCAAGCGATCCTGGACGAAATCATTCCGGCAGCGATGGAGGATCAGGCTTATGCCGAGGCAACCAGGGCTATTTGTCTGAAGATTTCGCTGGAGGGGCAGATTCAAGGGGGCAAGGCTGAAGAGCAGATTGTCCTTTTGGAGACAGAAATCGCCGATGCTCCCGAAGAAATGAAGCCTGTAATGGAAACGATTCTTGCCCATTGGTATTGGAATTATTTCCAGCAGAACAGTTGGCGATTTATCCAGCGGACGCAGACCGCCGAGCCGCCCGGTGAAGACATCACAACATGGGACCTGCCCCGTATCCTGGAGGAAATTGATACACACTTCATGGTTGCCCTGGGTGCAGAGCAGCAGCTAAAGACAATCCCTATAGATGAGTGGGACGATTTGCTCGAAAAAGGGACCGTGCCGGACAGCTACCGGCCAACTCTCTACGACTTTCTGGTTTTCGAAGCCCTGTCGTTTTATAGTGCTGGCGAACAGGCCGGCACTATACCTCAGGACTCTTTTGAAATCATGGACGACAGCCCCATCTTCGGAACCGTTGACGAGTTTCTCGCATGGCAGCCAGAAACCACGGACACGGACTCTGCCAAGCTCAAGGCCATCGGCCTGTATCAGGATTTGCTGACCTTTCGTCAGGACGATTCCGACGAAAGCGCTTTTATTTATGCGGATTTGAACAGGCTGATGTTCGGTTACAACCTCGCATTAGGGCCTGAAAAGACAACCTTATACATTACAGCCCTTGAACGGTTAGTGAATTTGTGGTCGGATTCCGAGATTGCCGCCCTGGCGTTATACGAGTGGGCCAGAGCTGTGCAGAGCCAGGGAGACTATGTCCAGGCTCATGTGCTGGCGAGCCGGGGACAGAACGAGTATCCGGACAGCATCGGCGCTGCAAAGTGTTATAACCTTATCCAGTCAATTGAGGCAAAGTCCGCCTCTATTAAAACCGAGCGAGTCTGGAATGACCCATTGCCCGATATAGAGGTCACATATCGCAATGTGACGCGGGTCTTCTTCAAAGCGGTGCGCTACACTGTAGATTCCGCAATTCAGAATGACTGGAGGTATATTAACGATGATGAGTTGGAGGCTCTGCTCAGAATTCAGCCGGCCCTCGAGTGGAGCGAGGACTTGCCCGCAACAACCGATTATCAATCCCGCACCGAGATGCTGCCGGCCCCCGCGGACCTTGCAAAAGGCTTCTATTTCATTATTGCCAGTCACGATCCTTCCTTTTCAGAGAGCGATAATAAAGTCAGTGTAGCACGCATCTGGGTCAGTGACCTGGCTCTTGTTGTGCGAACGCTAAGTCAGGAACGCACGGTTGAGGGATTTGTGCTCGATGCCAAAAGCGGCCAACCGCTTGTCAATGCGAAGGTCGCCCGCTGGACTTACAACCGAACTAACAACCGGTACTCATTCACCGACCAGACATACACAGACGAAGATGGACTGTTCTTTTTCACACGCGTGGATGACAATAATTTTTTGATAGTTGCCGAATATGAAGGCCAAATACTCGCTTCAGAAAATACTTATCGGGTACTTTCCCCATTGAATGATCCGTCACCCACCGAACGGACTGTATTCTTCACCGACCGCTCGCTTTATCGCCCTGGCCAGACCATCCACTACAAAGGTATCTGCATCTACACGGATACCGTCGGCGACAATTACCAGACGCTGGCAGGCCGGTCTTTAACCGTGGTGTTTCGAGATACGAATGGCCAGGAGATTTCGCGCCAAGAGCATATATGTAACGACTACGGTTCTTTCAGCGGTAGCTTCACGGCTCCACGAGACAGACTGATGGGTCGAATGTCTCTGACTGTGCCTGGTTCCGACAACAGAACATACTTCAACGTTGAGGAATACAAGCGCCCGAAATTCCGGGTTCAACTCGAACCACCCGACGAGGCGCCCAGGCTAGATATGGATGTCGTGGTACCTGGTACAGCTACCGCATATACAGGCGCAGCTATCGGAGGAGCCAAAGTCCAATGGCAAGTTGTTCGCCAAATACGATTCCCAATCTGGTGCTGGTGGGCCCGATGGATTTACCCTTCGGCAAGTGAGCAAGCCATCGCTCACGGCTCGACAGTCACAGAAACGAACGGTTCGTTTTCAATCACCTTTACGGCCAAGCCCGATTTGTCCATTCTCGAAGAAGATGAGCCGATATTCGTGTACCGGATCGTCGCGGATGTGACCGATACTACAGGCGAGACACGCTCGGACGTGCATATTGTGCTTGCCGGATATACCGCACTGGCGGCAACGATTTACGCCGATGCTTGGCAAGCAACTGATAATCCAGTAGATTTGTTTATCACTACCCAATCCATCGATGGCCAGGCCGAACCTGCCGAAGGCACTGTGCAGATTTATACTTTGAAACAGCCGGATAGAGTTATACGCTCCAAGATGGGATCGACAGGGCAAGAGCCGGATCCATCAAATCCTGAAACCTGGGAGCCGGCAGACCTGGTCGGCGAATACTCCTTCCAAACCGATGCCAATGGGCAGGCCATGCTTTCTGTGACTTTAGAGGCAGGTATCTATCGCGCTATGCTGCAGACTCAGGACCGCTTCGGTAAATCAGTAGCTGCACAGCATACTATTCACGTCGTAGATACCCAGGCGGAACATTTTAACGTGCATGTGGCTAATCACTTCGCTGCACCGGCGTGGTCCCTTGAACCGGGTGAGAAGTTTGTAGCCCTATGGGGCACCGGATACGATACCGGCCGGGCTTATGTGGAACTGGAATGCCGGGGCAAAGTTCTGAGCGCGTGGTGGACAGACCCCAACCGGACCCAGGAGGTCATCGAACAGGAGGTTACCGAAGACATGCGAGGCGGATTCACTTTGCGCGTTACTTATGTACGCGAGAATCGCGCGTATATAAACGAGCGGATCGTACAAGTGCCCTGGACAAATAAGCAACTGACCATCCAGTGGGAGCGTTTCAGATCATTGCTGGAGCCGGGCCAGGAGGAAGTCTGGACGGCAATAATCTCAGGGCCGGATGCAGGCAGAGCAGTCGCCGAGATGGTAGCGGGTATGTACGATGCATCCCTCGATCAATATCTGCAGCACTCTTGGAGACAGAGTCTATCAGGCTTCCGCAGCGAGTCATCAAGATTGTACAGCCGATTCGAGAACAACGAGATTTCGTTCAGTACAGAGCTTTATGACTGGTATATATATTACATCTCTGATGATTTAATCTACCGCCATTTCCCTTATGACATTGTGTATCCGTATTTTGGCATCTGGTATGGCGTTGCTCCGCCTATGGGACGTGGTGGAGCTGTGCCCTATAGTGGTGATGAGACTACTTCTTCTTACTCAGAAGATAGTCAAGCGCCGGAAGATAAATCCGCTCCGGAACCGGCTCCGGACCTAAGTCAGGTTTCTGCTCGCGAGAATCTCAATGAGACAGCGTTTTTCTACCCGCACCTTGTGTCCGGTACTGATGGAGTCGTCCGGATAGAGTTTACCATACCAGAAGCCCTGACCGAGTGGAAGTTTATGGGCTTTGCCCACGATAACCAAATGCGCAGCGGCTTTTTAACAGGCACGACTGTCACAGCCAAGGACCTGATGGTCGAGCCTAATCCGCCGCGGTTCGTGCGGGAAGGCGACGTCATCGAGTTCACGGTCAAGGTCACCAACCAGTCCGCCGCCCGACAGACGGGCAAAGTGGGCCTTTTGTTGTCCGATGCGCGCACCTTGGAATCCCGTGATGAAGCCTTGGGCAACCTGTCACCTGAGCAGGACTTCGATGTGCCGAGCATGGAGTCACGTACATATTCGTGGCGGCTGACCATACCGGATGAATGTGATTTTCTTACATACAAAGCGGTCGGCGCTACGAGCCGGCTCAGTGACGGCGAAGAAGGATATCTGCCGGTGTTGAGCCGCCGGATTCTGGTTATCGAATCTTTGCCCCTGCCCATACGCGACCCACAGACGAAGGAATTCGAATTCACAAAGCTTCTGGAATCCGGCCAGTCGGATACTCTGCGTCACCAGAGCCTTACAGTACAGATGGTCTCCCAGCCCGCGTGGTATGCGGTAATGGCCCTGCCTTACCTGATGGAATATCCGTACGAGTGCAGCGAGCAGATATTCAACCGGCTCTATGCCAATACGCTGGCTTCTTATATTGCCAATTCAGACCCGAAGATTCGGCATATTTTCGACCAGTGGAAAGCAACGCCGGCCCTTGATAGTCCTCTTGAAAAGAATGAAGACCTAAAGTCAGTAACGCTGGAGGAAACCCCATGGGTCAGACAGGCTATAGACGAATCTGAGGCGCGTAAGAATGTGGGAATCCTGTTCGATCAGAACCGGCTCAATGATGAAACCTCGCGGGCTCTGTTCAAACTCCAACAGATGCAACATAGCGACGGCTTATGGCCCTGGTTCCCGGGCTGCCGTGGTAGCGAATATATTACACTTTACATCACCACAGGATTCGGGCGCTTGCGTCATTTAGGTGTCAGCCAAATAGATGTCAGTTGCGCAATAAATGCGCTGGGAGCACTCGATAGTTGGATGGACCAGCGATACCGCTGGATTCTCGAGCACAGCAACAAAAACGATAACCATCTAAGCTGCACGGTCGCGTTTTATCTGTACGGGCGCAGTTTCTTTTTGATCGACAAGCCGGTCGAAAGCCAATATCAGGAGGCCCTGGAATACTGGCTCGGACAGGCCCGGCAGTACTGGACCACACTGTGGAGGCAGTCTCAGGCTCATCTGGCCATAGCACTCAAACGCTTCGGCGATCTTGATACCCCCGGGCAGATTATGCAGTCGATTCGGGAATACAGCGTCACCAATGAAGAGCTTGGCATGTACTGGCGGGACACTGAACGCAGTTGGTGGTGGTATCGCGCTCCGATTGAAACCCAGGCCATGATGATTGAGGCTTTTGACGAGGTTGTAGGCGATGCGCAGGCAGTCGAGGATTGCAGAGTCTGGCTGCTCAAACAAAAACAGACCCAGGATTGGAAAACCACCAAGGCCACGGCAGATGCGATTTATGGTTTGCTCCTGAGAGGCGTCGATTTCCTTGCTTCCGACGCCCTGGTCGAAGTGGCGCTGGGGGGGCAATGGATCCAGCCCGAAAATGTCGAGGCTGGCACCGGATTCTACGAAGAGCGTTTCATCCGCGGAGAGATCGAGCCGGCTATGGGGCAAATCACGGTCAAGAAGGTTGATGAAGGCGTCAGTTGGGGCAGCGTGCACTGGCAGTATCTTGAGGACATGAGCAAAGTCACGCCCTATGAAGGTACGCCGCTACAGCTTAAAAAGGACATCTACGTCAAGAAAACGACTAACGAGGGTCAGGTTTTGTTCCCAATAGGAGATTCCCTTGCCGTGGGCGATGAGCTGGTTGTTCGCATAGAACTGCGAGTGGATCGCGATATGGAATACGTCCACATGAAGGATCAGCGGGGCAGCGGCACCGAACCGGTCAACGTTCTCAGTCGCTACCGTTACCAGGACGGCTTGGGCTACTACGAGAGCACGCGTGACACTGCGACGCACTTTTTCATGGACTATCTGCCTAAGGGCGTGTATGTCTTCGAATACAGTACCCGTATCCAGCACAAGGGAAAATACCAAACAGGCATGGCCACTATACAGTGCATGTACGCACCGGAGTTTAACAGCCATTCGGAGAGTTTCGATCTGGAAGT
>CAZTDF010000083.1:0-18018 GCA_964612465.1 uncultured Pirellulales bacterium | reverse complement strand
TAGGGTGTGCACCGCACACCATTTCGCTCATGGAGGTAACCGAAATTGAAGGACCAAATGATTCGATCAATAGTGACAATAGCAGCGGCCGCAGCGATAACAATGTGTGCCGGCTGCAGAAATGCAACGGATTCAAAAATCGCCACGACCGCAGGGCTTAGCGCAATCTCCCTGGCGGGCCAATGGTCCTTCAAACTCGATCCGAAGGACGCAGGGCAGCAGGAAAAATGGTACGCCGGCAAACTACCCGACAGCATCAAACTGCCCGGCTCGACCGCCGAGAACGGCTACGGCGACGATCTGTCCGTCGACACGAAATGGACCGGCCAGATTGTCGATAAGTCATGGTTCACCGAGGACAAATACGAGCAGTACAGGCAGCCCGGCTCAATTAAGATTCCATTCTGGCTGACTCCGGTCAAACATTACGTCGGGCCCGCCTGGTATCAGAAGCGGATCGACGTCCCGGAAAGCTGGAGCGGCAAAAGAATCTCGCTGCTGCTGGAGCGATGTCACTGGGAGACAAAGGTCTGGGTGGACGGGAATCCCGCCGGCATGCAGGACAGCCTGTGTACGCCGCAGCTCCACGACCTGAGCGATCTGATGACACCGGGCAGGCATACGCTGACCGTTCGCGTGGACAACTCGGTCAAGTATGACGTCGGCCTCAACGCCCACTCGGTCAGCGACCACACACAGTCAAACTTCAACGGTGTGACCGGGCGAATGGAACTGCAGGCAACCGACAGAGTATGGATCGATGACATCCAGGTCTATCCTGACATTCGAAACAAATCGGCTAAGTTGTTTATAACTATCGACAACGCAACAAACAAGCAAGTCACCGGAACACTCACAATAGCGGCAGAAAGCTGGAATACAAACCAAAGCCACACCCCTGAAAAAGATAAGCTTAAAATCAAAGCATCAGAATCAGAATTCTTCATTGAAGTCAATTATGCGATGGGTGATAACGTGTTGTTGTGGGATGAATTCTCCCCAACATTGTACAATCTTAAAGTTTCTCTTTCAGTCGAAGCAGATGGCAAAAAATTCAGCAACGAAAAGACCGTCACATTCGGTATGCGCGAGTTCGGCAAAAAAGCAACGCAATTTACTATTAACAACCGTCTGACTTTCCTGCGCGGGACACTGGAGTGCTGCATCTTCCCGCTGACCGGATATCCGCCGACAGACGTCAAAGAATGGCTGCGGATTCTGCGAGTTGCCAAAGCCCACGGCCTTAACCACATGCGCTTTCATTCCTGGTGTCCGCCGGAAGCCGCCTTCGAGGCAGCCGACCGCCTGGGAGTTATGTTTCACGTTGAATGTCCGGCGTGGGCGACGATAGGCAACGGCAAGCCCATCGACAAATTTATTTACGCCGAGGGCGACCGGATTCTTAAAGCATACGGCAATCATCCCTCGTTCTGCATGCTCGCATACGGCAATGAACCGGGCGGGCGCAATCAAAAAAGATTTCTCGGTGACCTGGTCGATTACTGGAAGGCCAAAGATCCCCGCCGGCTTTACACAAGCGCCGCCGGCTGGCCCATCATCCCGGAGAACCAGTATCACAGCACGCCCGGGCCTCGGGGCCACCAATGGGGCGCCGGTCTGAGCAGCCGCTTTAATGCCAGGGGAGCCGAGACAGCGACGGACTACAGCAGCTTCGTTAAAGAGCACGATGTCCCCATCGTGAGCCATGAAATCGGCCAGTGGTGTGTCTATCCGAACCTGAAGGAAATCCCCAAATACAAAGGCGTGCTTCGCGCCCTGAACTTCGAGATTTTCCGCGATTCGCTCGCCGCTCATAACATGCTCGATCAGGCCGAAGATTTTCTCCTCGCCTCCGGCAAATTACAGGCATTGCTGTACAAGGAAGAAATCGAATCGGCCCTGCGAACGCCCGGCTTCGGCGGCTTTCAACTGCTCGACATTCACGATTTCCCCGGCCAGGGAACGGCCCTCGTCGGGATACTGGATCCCTTCTGGGACTCGAAAGGCTACATAAAACCGCAGGAGCATCATCGCTACTGCAGCGAGACCGTACCTCTGGCGCGGATGAAAAAACGCACCTGGACCACCGACGAAAAATTTGTCGCCGACATTGAGATCGCTCATTTCGGCCCGGCCCCAATCCAGAATACTGCTCCCATTTGGTTTGTCACCTACACAGACGGGCGGAAGGTCACCTCCGGACGGTTGCCTCGAACCACAATCCCACTGGGTAACGGCACCGAGTTGGGCGGGATCGAAGTGAATCTTGCAAATATTGCCGCTCCGGCGAAACTTACGTTGACAGTATTAATTGAAGGAACGCCCTACTCAAACAGTTGGGATTTCTGGGTATATCCGGCAAAGCTCGATACTCAGCCTCCGGCCGGCGTGCTCATCGCCGAGCGTTTTGACGAACAGGTCTTAACGGCTCTGCAAGACGGCGGGAAAGTGCTGCTGATGCCGCCGCCGAATTACATCGACAGTGACGTGCCGGCGGCATTTACGACAATCTTCTGGAATACGCAATGGACGGGCGGGCAGCCGCCGCATACTTTGGGAATTTTATGCGACCCGAAACATCCGGCCCTGGCGCAATTTCCCACCGAGTTTCACAGCAACTGGCAGTGGTGGGACCTTGTCACCAAATCCGGAGTCATGATCCTCGACGAATTCCCGGCCGATCTGCGCCCCATCGTGCAGGTGATTGACGACTGGAACACCAACCGCAGGCTCGGGCTGGTTTTCGAAGCAAGAATCGGCAAGGGCAAACTGCTCGTATCCGGCATCGATCTCAAAAGCAATCTTAACGAGCGCCCCGTCGCCAGGCAAATGCTTGAGAGCCTGCTGAAATACATGGACAGTGACTCCTTCGCTCCCGGGCGCAGTATCGACGCCGGACTTGTGCAGGGCCTATTCAGAAAGCCGTCTTTGTTGAGCAATGCCCGCGTGACAATGACCGACAGCGAAGCGCCGGGCCACGAAGCTCGCAATGTCATTGACGGCAACCCTGATACTATCTGGCACACCCCCTGGGGCGAAAATGCCCCGGCGTATCCCCACGAATTTCTAATCGAACTGCCTCAGAGCCATGAAATCAAGGGATTTACATATCTGCCCCGGCAGGATATGGCGAACGGCTGGATCGAAAAATACCAGGTATATGTCAGCGCCGACGGACAAAACTTCGACGAGCCGGCGGCAACAGGGAGTTTCGAGAGAAACCGCAATAAGAAGAAAGTTCTTTTTGATAAAAGCAGAGAAGGCCGGTTTTTCCGCTTCGTAGCACTTTCTGGATTTGACGGGCAGATATTCGCCTCCGCCGCGGAGATAGATCTTATTACAAAGTAGGCGAAGTTCATTATGACAAATCAACAAGCAAATTCATCAATCGACCAGGCAAACTACAACATGGCCTTCATCTGGCTTGTTTGTATAGTCGCAGCGATGGGAGGATTGCTGTTCGGCTACGACTGGGTGGTAATCGGCGGGGCCAAGCCGTTTTATGAGCCTTATTTCGGAATCAGCGACGCAACACCATTGCTGCGGGGTTTAGCGCAGAGCAGTGCCTTGTTCGGCTGTCTTATTGGCGCCGTTTTGTCGGGAATAATCAGCGACAAATCCGGCCGGAAACGCCTGCTCATTTTGTCCGGCCTGCTCTTTACCGTCTCGGCCGTCGGCACCGCTTTCGCGGGAAATTTTCTTTTCTTCAATATGTTCCGCATTATCGGAGGCATAGGAATCGGACTGGCCTCGAATCTCTCGCCTATGTATATCGCAGAGATTTCTCCGGCACGTATGCGTGGAAGATTTGTTTCCATAAACCAGCTTACGATTGTGATTGGAATTCTCGCCGCCCAGATTGTTAACTGGCTGATTGCTCAGCCCGTGCCGGAAGGGGTGAGTCTGGAATATATCCTCGATTCCTGGAACGGTCAATACGGCTGGCGATGGATGTTCGGAGCCGAAACTTTGCCTGCATCCATGTTCTTTCTGCTGATGTTTTTTGTGCCGGAGAGCCCTCGCTGGCTTCTCAAGTACGGCAGGGACGAACAAGCGGCGGGAATCCTCAGCCGGCTCGGCGGCGCCAAGTACGCCGGGACTGCTATCGAGGACATTAAGAAAACCCTCGCCGACGAAGAAATTGCCCACGTCAACTTTCGGGACCTGTTTGAACCGAAACTGCGCAGGATTGTCATGCTGGGCGTTTTCTTAGCGGTGCTGCAGCAATGGTGCGGGATTAACGTGATTTTCAATTACGCCCAGGAAGTTTTCGCCGCGGCGGGATACGGCGTCAGCGGCATTATGTTTAACATCGTCATCACGGGTATTGTCAACCTGCTGTTCACGTTCGTGGCGATATATACGGTCGACCGGTTCGGCCGGCGAATCCTCATGCTGATAGGCGCCGGAGGCCTGGCGGGCATCTACGCAATCCTGGGAGCCGGCTATTACTTCCAAAGCACCGGGATACATATGCTCATACTGGTAATTTCGGCCATCGCCTGTTACGCGATGTCACTGGCTCCGATCACATGGGTGGTCATTTCGGAAATATTCCCGAATCGAATACGCGGCGCCGCGATGTCCGTGGCCGTATCCAGCTTATGGATCGGCTGCATGGTTCTGACTCTGACGTTTCCATATCTCAAAGCGGGCCTCGGAGCTCACGGTGCGTTCTGGCTCTACGGCGTTATCTGTGTAATCGGGTTCGTCGTTATTCTTACGAAACTCCCCGAAACGAAGGGCAAATCGCTGGAAGATATCGAACGAGAGCTTCTCGATTAAAAACATTCCTTGCAATTTACCGTCCTTTTCTGATATATAAAGGTACGTACTTCAGACAACGAATCAGGAACTTTTATAAGGTAAGATACGATGGCAGAGATTTTCTTCAGGTCGATGAACAGAAGGAGCTTCATTCAAACCGGTTTAGCCGCTTTCGGAACACTGGTTACCCTCAATGCGGGCTGCAGTCCGGGCTTAACCAAAAAAGATGAAACGCAAACCCGATTGGCACTTTTGGCCGATACTCATATTCCGGAGGATGTCCAGAATAATTACAGGGGATTCTATCCATACCGGAACCTGGAGAAAGTTGTGCCGGAGCTAATCTCCGCCTCGCCCGATGGGGTGCTCATCGCCGGCGATTTGGCGCGGCTGACGGGCCAGCCGGGCGACTATGCCAATCTCAGGAAACTCCTCGATCCTGTTGCCGAAGAAACGCCGGTTTTTATGGCGCTCGGCAACCACGATGACCGGCAGAATTTCCTGAAGGTTTTTGACGATACGCCCGGCGACAAACCCGACTTGAAAGGCAAGCATGTAACCATCGTCAAAAAAGCGTCCACCCGCGTGATTATGCTGGATTCGCTTCTCTATGTTAATAAAGTGCCGGGTTTATTAGGCAAAGCGCAGAGACAATGGCTGCAGGAGTATCTCAACGAATGCGACGATACGCCCACGATACTCTGCTTTCATCACACTTTGTCGGATGGCGATGGTGATCTGCTTGATGTGCCGCGTCTGTTTAGCATGATTGGGCCCATTCGGAAGGTAAAGGCGATTGTTTACGGCCATTCTCACGCATACGGATTCTCCGAGTTCGAAGGGATTCACCTGATCAATCTTCCGGCGGTGGGATATAATTTCAACGATAGCGAACCTATTGGCTGGGTGGAAGCACGCATGGGAAGCCGGGGTGGTGATTTTGTGCTGCACGCCGTCGGCGGAAATCAAGATCAGGACGGCAGCATGACAAAGCTCGCATGGCGAAAAGGATAAGAGGACGGATTTTCGATGCTTCTTTCTGCACGGATGAAAAAAAGACAATGGGTAATCGAGCCTTGGGCCGACCGCTGCGAGCAGCTTGCAAAATCGCTCAAGGTCTCGCCGTTGTTGGCGCAGGTTCTGATTAATCGCGGAATCACTGACAGCGAAGAAGCTTCTGTTTTTCTCAGGCCCAAACTGACCGAGCTTATCGATCCGGCCCGGATGCCGGGAATCGAAGCGGCGGTTCAACGATTAAAACCGGCGATTACGAACTCCGAAAAAATCACCGTCTACGGCGACTATGACGTGGACGGCATAACGGGCGTAGCGATTCTCTGGCAGGTATTGACGTTGCTCGGCGCCGATGTGGACTATTACATTCCCCACCGAATCGACGAAGGCTACGGCCTGAACACCGAGGCCATTGAGACCCTTGCAAAATCCGGCACCAAACTCCTGGTGACAGTCGACTGCGGTGTCACGGCGTTACACTCGGCCGAACTGGCCGCACAACTTGGCCTCGACATGGTAATTACCGACCACCACCAGATCGACTCGAATCTGCCCCAGGCAACCGCGATAGTGCATCCGGGGCTGGAAGAATCGTACCCGAACCAGGATTCCGCCGGGGCGATGGTCGCCTTTAAGCTGGCCTGGGCCATAGCCAACGAATTCAATCCGGGCCAAAGACTCGAACCGAGATTGCGGGAATTCATGCTAAGTGCCACGAGCCTGGCGGCAATGGGAACCGTCGCCGACATTGTCGACCTGCGGGGCGAGAACAGAGTCCTGACGAGTTACGGACTTAAAGCTTTGCCGGACTGTAAGCTCTCCGGCATCGAGGCCCTCATTGAGACGGCGGGATTGACCGGTCACTCGCTCGACAGCTTTCATATCGGCTTTCGGCTCGCGCCAATGCTCAACGCCGCCGGCCGGATGGGACATGCACGGCTGGCCGTGGAGCTGCTCACTTCAGACTCCCCCGTCCGCTCGACGCAGATAGCCGAATATCTCAAGGAGCAGAACACCCAGCGCCAGCAATGCGAGCGGAAGATTTTCAAGCAGGCATGCGAAATGATCGTCGAGCGGGACATGAACCACCCCGACCGCAAGAGCATCGTCCTGGCAAGCGAAAACTGGCACACCGGCGTAATCGGTATTGTCGCATCGAGAATCGTGGATAAATACTATCGCCCGACGATTATGATCAACTCCGCCGACGCCGTCAGCGGCATCGCCCAGGGCTCCGGGCGTTCGATCCCGGGCTTTTGTCTGCTCAGCGGCATCAGGGCCTGCTCGCAGCATTTAAACAGCTTCGGGGGACACAAAATGGCCGCCGGCATCACAATCGAAACCGAGAAGATCGACCGGTTCGCAGCCGATTTCGAAGACTATGCAAAACAAAATCTGAACGAAAACGATGTAGCGGCCAAACTTCATATCGACGCGGCGGTTCCGTTGGAGATGTTTCGCAAAGAAACGGTCACCGAGCTGCAGTTACTCGGCCCCTTCGGCCAGGGCAACCCGGAACCTACATTCGCCACGAAAGGTGTGCGTCTGGCATCACCGCCCAGAAGAGTCGGAGCAGGCCGCGAGCACCTACAGCTTACAATCACCGACAACACCGCGGCGATACGCTGTATCGGATTCAGATTCGGAAAGCTGGAGAAAAAGCTGCTGGAAACCGAGTTTTTCAACGTTGCCTACCAGCCGCAAATCAATACATACAACGGAAACAGCAACGTCCAATTCGTCCTGAACGACATTCAGTTCGAATAAATATTTGAGCCGGACCTTATCTTTTTTCGACCGTTACCTTGTCAATTTTGAACTGCCCCAGTGTGGGGGCAAGGTTCAACAAGTCCCCCGGCCCACCATTGCCGGCAGCTAACGCGATATGTCCGGCATCATAGCCGCCCCGCCCGCCACCTCTGAAAGACGCGTCAAGCCCGACCCATTTGCCGCCTATATAAGCCTGGGTCCAGGCATGTCCGCCAAAGCCCCGTTGGCCGAGAAAGTCATCCACGTACGCCACCCCGGCAACCACCTGGGCCGGTATCCCGACGGCCCGGCACATCGCAGCGGTAAGGACCGCAAATTCCGAGCAATCACCCTGCCTGCTGGCGGCAACCTCCGCCGCCGATGCGTAACCCACCGACAGGCTCCTGTTCTCAATGTACCCGGCTACAAACGCCTCGATCTTCCGGGCCGCCTCGGCCGCATCTTTGGAGCCGCCTACCGCGCGACGGGCAAGGTCGATAACCTGCTCGTTGTCACTTTGGAGATATCTTGTGGGTTCCATAGCCTCCAGAATCGCCGCATCTTTGCCCCTGTAAGGAAACTTCGCTCCCGCCGGCGCGGCGACGGGCTCGACTTTCAGAATCATTTTGCCGCCAGCGAGCTGTTGCGCTTTCTGGTTATCATTGGACGGTATCTTGAAATCGGATGCTCCTTGTACCGGGCTCAAATCGTATGTTATGGACTTTGCCGAGGCCAGATTATTCAACGGCTCCGGGCTCTTAAGAAACATCCTGTCGATCATTTCCAGCACATCATTCTGGCCCAGCGCGAATTCCCTGGCGCAGGCAACCATCTCAACCTGCAATCCAGCTATCGGCATGATGTTCTTTTGCATCCGAAGGTCCCGGTCAACGTAACTCGTGCTGACAATTTCACCGGCCCCCGGCATAACAAGAGTTGTCGTGACTTCTCTCAGAGTAACTACGCGTCCGAGCAAATCGACTTTTTGCTCCGACCCAATTTTGATTTGAGCATTCAAAGCCTGCATGACTCCGGGACTGAAAATCTTGACCGAATATTCCGTGCCTTCTTCAAGACCCTTCTTTAATGTCAGCAGACGCAGACCTTCGGCCATCACCGCACCTTGCGGCCATTGAAGCGTGTTCTTCTGCTCAGTACCCATTGAAGTTGTTGTCACAGATACATTTCCCTGTTTGTCCACCTGCCCCGTCATCTTCATGACCATAGCACCCAATTTCTGTGTCGTCTCAAAACCCAAAGGCTCGCCGCTCGCCGTCTCGATACTGGTCTCCATCATTTCAATCGTCATCGAAATGCCGCCCCGGCTTATCGTTATACTGACTTGCTCGGTGGTGGTTACTTTGTCGCCGGACACGGCCCGAGTCTCGATGGCATAGCCGACCTTTTTTCCTTCCATGAACAAGGCAAGATATTCAGCTTCATCCGAATCCGCCTTCGCTCCGGCCGAACTCGTGGAAATCAGGCAGGCAATTACAGCACAAACCGAGCAAACGCTTAGAGCATATTTAATTTTCATCGTCCTGTTCCTTTCTGAATTATTGTTATCAACGGTTATTATAGGCCAAAATCATAATCTTGCACCATCATATTTTCGAGAAAAAGCCATCCCCATCCCGATAACGACAATCGGGATGAGGCTGCCACCCAACAGGATTGATGTAATTTGGGTGGCAGCCTCAAAGCCGCAGGCTTTGGGGATGGTCGCGAATACCATAGTCAAGCTAAACAAGTACTCGTTTTTGCTAAAGATTAGACCCGCTGGTTGCATTATCCGGCCTTTTAACCTAAGATATCCCATATTCGATAGATCGATTAGTTATGATTACTTAATGGGCATGCAGCAAAAAATTATGACTTTCAATGAACTATTGGTTTTAGCCCGGTCGCAAGACGGCCCGAGCGTTCGTACCGATTCGCGACTCGTAGAAGACGGGGACATCTTCGTAGCGGTCAAAGGCACGGTTTACGACGGCCACAATTTTATCGAGAAGGCCCTTGCCAACGGCGCCAGGTACATCGTCTGTCAGCAGGATGAGCAATACACCAAACATGACGGCCGGCACGAATCTATCATCGTCGATGACACTGCGGAGGCGGCGGCGATTCTGGCTCAGGCGGCCGGCGGCAATCCGGCTTCTAAGTTAACCAATCTGGCGGTAACAGGCACAAATGGAAAAACCACAGTGGTCTTTCTCGCTCAATCGATCATTCGGCAGACCGGTCACAAGTGCGGCCTGATCGGAACTGTCATGTACGACACCTGCTCGGGCAATATTCACCAGGCACCCCTGACTACGCCCGATTGTCTGGATATAGCCGCCAGGCAGCAGGAGATGGTCGAAAACGGCGCGAAATATATGGTCATCGAGGCAAGCAGCCATGCCCTTTCTCAAAACCGGCTGGCACAAATCAGTTTCAAAGCTGCCGCGTTTACCAATCTTTCAGGCGATCATCTGGATTATCACAAGACCAAAGAAGATTATTTAGCAGCCAAGACCAAACTTTTTTCGGCTCTCGCGCCGGATGCTGTGGCGGTATTGAACAGACAATCCCCCGAAGCCGAACTTATCGCCGCCCAAACCAGCGCCGGGCTATTATGGTACGCCATTGATGAGAAAGCCGATGTCACCGCTCATATCGAGTCGATGGATATTACCGGCACAGTCTTCGCCCTAAAATATGCCGGCCAATCCTCTATCGTGAGAACTCCGTTGCTGGGCCTTTATAATGTCAGCAATTGCCTGGCCGCAGCGGGGCTGTGTCTTGCCGCCGGTTTCGAACCGGAAACGGTCGCCGCCGGTTTATCGGCTTTGAAAACTATACCCGGCCGACTGGAAAAAATTGACGCCCGCGATTTTTCCGTAATTATCGATTACGCCCACACCGACGACGCCCTGAAAAATGTTCTCACGACGCTAAAGCCGCTGTGCAAAGGCAAGTTGCGAGTCGTCTTCGGCTGCGGCGGGGACAGGGACAAAACCAAGCGCCCGCGAATGGCAAAAGTCGCCGAAGAGCTGGCCGATTTTGTTACAGTAACCAGCGACAATCCGCGAACCGAAGAACCCAATGACATTATAAATGACGTGGTAGCAGGTTTTAAAAACAGCGGAACACAAACAATAGCAATCGAGCCGGACAGAAAAAAGGCCATCGAGCTGGCTGTAAATAGTGCCGGCAAAGACGATATCGTGCTAATCGCCGGCAAGGGACACGAAGATTATCAAATCATCGGCAAGCAAAAATTTCACTTCAGCGACAAGGAAATCGCCCAGGAATGTTTGAACAAGCAAAATTGAACTTATCAGGAGAGTAAGTCAAAGATTTTTTTCTATAGCAACCAATTCTTATCGTCTTTCAATTTAACTTTCTGCTTTGCCATCTCGAAGGATCGCGGCTGGCGTGAAAGACGGCTATAATCCTGATATGATCCGGCTGTTCAATGTAGAATATTCCGTACGGGAATCTACGTATCAAAGCTCTGCGAATATTTTTATGAACCTTTTGGTGAATTTTAGGACTTCGTGCAATGTTTTGTATGCAGGCATCAACGCATAACAAAAACTCGCTACCCAAACCTTCGACTTGTTTCTCATACCACAAATATGCCTGGTTTAAATCCGACTCCGCTTCGGTGGAAATAATAACAGGATTCATTTGGTTGATTCTTTTATGCGTTTTTTAACAACATCCCAGGGGCTGCCTGATTTAGGATTGCGATGATAGGCTTCCAACCTGCGATCTAATTCCTTGAGCTGGGAATCAGTAACAGGTATCGCTTCGGGGCACTGTGCAATGCTGTCCCAAATATCTTCCACAAGTAGAATCCGTTCGGGAATATCGTATTGCAAAACTTTGGATAAAATCGATTTTTTCATATCTATATTTTAACACGTTTTTGCATTTAATGCAATATAAAATTAGTTAGATGCATCTTCTTCGGCATATTTTTAACCTCAATGGTAATGCAGTAACGATTTCAATATCCTTGACCATTTGTAAAATTATAGCATAATCATTGCATTACATCGATAAACGTTTTCCTTGCTGTAATAACGAAAGCAGATTGTCGAAAGATAACGGATGAAAGAATTTCCAATAGCAGATTTGGTCACAATAACAAAAGCAAAGCTTCCGGCTCCGCTCGATAAGTACGACGTTTCCTCTTTCACAGGTACAAGCACGGACTCGCGCAGCACGAAAGCCGGTGACTGCTTTTTTGCGATCGGCGGCGAGAATTTCGACGGGCACGATTATGTGGCCGATGCCTTCG
Organism: uncultured Pirellulales bacterium; assembly: GCA_964612465.1. GTDB lineage: Bacteria > Planctomycetota > Phycisphaerae > Sedimentisphaerales > Anaerobacaceae > JAFGPJ01. The sequence continues at coordinate 6,197 of CAZTDF010000083.1, read as the reverse complement.
CAAAAGGCGCCGTTTGTGCCGTTGTCAGCAAAGATATCGACGAGGAAAAATCCGCCGGCAAGTGCCTGCTTAAAGTCGAGGATACCATTAGAGCACTCGGTGAGCTTGCCAGAGAATATCGCCGGCGGGCCGGTTACAAAGTCGTCGCGATTACAGGCTCGGCGGGTAAAACAACCACGAGGCAAATTATTTTCCACGCTTTGAGCCGGCGGTTTCGCGTCTATCAGTCACCGAAGAGTTTTAATAATCAGATCGGTCTGCCGCTGACACTGCTCGGAGCCGCGGCAGACGACCAGATTGTTATCGCCGAGCTCGGCAGCAATCATCCCGGCGAAATATCCTACCTGACTCGTATCGCTGAGCCGGATATCGCGGTGGTCACGAACGTTTACCCGGCCCACCTGGAAGGATTCGGCGACTTGCAGACAATTATTCAGGAGAAGCTGTCCATATCCGAAGGATTAAAATCCGACGGCGTCTTGATAATCAACGGTGATTTCGACCGGCTGGTGGACGCCTGCCGAGCCGGAGGGCTCAAATTTATAACATTCGGTAAATCGGACGACTGCGACTACCGGGCCGGCAACATTCGCCCTGACGGGCCGGCCAGCCGATTCACTATCGACGGGACCGAAGTTTACCTGCCGTTAGCCGGCCCGGGCAATGTCGAAAACGCCCTCGCCGCCTGGGCCGTATGCAGCCAATTCGATCTGACGATTGACGATTTTGCGCAGGCTATCGAGACCCTCTCGCCCGTTTCCATGCGGACCGAACTGCTGCAAATCGGGACGCTGACGGTATTAAGCGATTGCTACAACGCAAACCCGGCTTCGATGAAAAACGCACTGGAAATCCTGGCCAGTCTCGATACAACCGGGCAGCGCAGAAAGGTTTTTATCTGCGGCGATATGGCCGAACTGGGCGGGCAAACCGAACGCCTGCATACCGAGCTTGGCGTAAATATCGCGCAGGCCGGAGTGCAGCTTTTGCTGGCCGTCGGCAAGTTCGCGAAAATCGCCGCTGAGGCCGCACAAAAAAACGCCGATAACTATTTGGAAATAAAATGCTTCGAAGATACGGTTTCAGCTTATAATAATCTGAACCAATTCATAAAAGATTACGATATAGTATTAGTAAAGGGTTCGCGGGTAGCCAAATTAGAAGTGCTCGTCGAGAAACTAAATGAGCTTTTTTCGCGAAGCGTATCTCGTGAAGCGAGATAGGAAATGCGAGAGCCGAGATGATATATCATTTATTATGGTATTTTCGAGAGATTTTTACTCACCGGCTCGGCTTCTATGCCTACCAGAACGTGGCTTTTCGCTCGGTAGCAGCAATTCTGACCAGTCTTATGATAGCCCTCGTAATCGGGCCGAAGATTATTCGCTGGCTGATGCGCAAAAAAATCGGCGACCGCCCGGAGTTTCATCACGCCACCCTTAACGAATTGACCAAGGAAAAGGCCAATACCCCCACGATGGGAGGCCTGATTATCATTCTTGCGACAGTCACGACCACCTTATTATGGGCGAAACTCAATAATCCCTTCATTCAAAAAGCGATTGTCTTAGTCATATGGTTCGCCGCATTAGGGGCCGCCGATGACTGGCTGAAACTCACCTCCGGCGCGCGTCAGCGCAGCAGAAACGGACTAAAGCCCTGGGAAAAGCTCATATTTCAAATCGGCGGAGCCGTACTGATAGCATCGTTTTTATACGCCGACTTTGTCAATATTGAAGATGCCAAATTATTCTGGCTGCCGTTTTACAAGCACGGCCTGCCTTTGGCCAACTGGATGTTCATATTGATAGCGATATTCTATTTGTCGGCGACCAGCAACGCGGTAAATCTCGCCGACGGTATGGACGGCCTGGCCGCCGGCTGCGTAGGAATGGTTGCCCTGGTTCTGGCGCTGCTCTGCTATGTTTCCTCGGAAACGATGGCCCGAGCAACTCCCGTGACCTGGGCAAGCTATCTTCTGCTGCCCGCGATACCCCAGGCCGGCGAACTGAGCATTTTCTTTGCAGCTATCTTAGGAGCAGTGCTCGGCTTTTTGTGGTTCAACTGTCACCCAGCCCAGACTTTTATGGGTGACGTCGGCTCGCTTCCATTAGGTGCAGCAATGGGATATGGCGCCCTGGTGACGAGAAATGAAATTCTGCTGCTGGTTATCGGCGGGGTATTCGTCATCGAACTGCTTAGCGTCGTGCTGCAGGTCGGCTATTTCAAATACACCGGCGGCAAACGCCTTTTCAGATGCGCCCCCATACACCACCATTTCCACCTGATCGGCTGGAGCGAACCGCAGGTGGTAGTGCGTTTCTGGCTATTGTCGGCAGCCTTCGCCGCCCTTGCACTGGCCACGCTAAAAATTCGCTAAACCAAATCTCAATTCCGAATGCTCCCGGTTTGCTGGTCGAGCATAAAAACAATTATTCTTCGTCGTGATGCTCGATGTGAATCTGGACGTTTTCTCTATAGTCCTGCGGATCGCCGGAATTGATTTTGTCTAATTTGTGCTGTGCCCAAAAGATTTTCACAGCGGTAATCCCGCAGCCGACGCCGGCAACGAAAAACACTATCGAGGCGAATATCGCGAACAAATCCCGCAAGATGTAGACCAGGAATCCAAACCCGATAAGCAGCAGCCCTGTGATAAAAAGACCGGCTGCGAAGTTTCTCGACGCCTGTGATATTGCATTCGTATAAAAACGAAAACTCATAATAAAAGTGCCTAAAATTAAGAGTGACTAAAGTGCCTAAAGTTGAAAGCATCGCTTATTCACTTTAGTTCACTTTAGTCACTTTAGTTCAATTTAGCTCACTTTAGTTCACTTTAGCTCACTTTAATACATCCCACCACCTGGAGGTCCGGCCGGGGGCGTCTCTTTCTTTTCAGGAATCTCGCTGACAACCGCATCGGTAGTCAGCAGTAACGAAGCAATCGAGGCACCGTTTTGCAGCGCGGCTCTTTCGACCTTCGTCGGCACAATCACGCCGAACTTGACCATATCGCCGTATTTTTTGGCTAAAGCATCGTAGCCGAAGTTCTTGTCCTTGCTTTCCATTACTTTCTGAGCAACGATTGAGCCGTCAAGCCCTGCGTTCTCCGCGATTTGCTTAATCGGTGCCACAACCGCCCTGCGGACGATATCAACGCCGATTTTTTCATCGCCGGAGACCTTGATTTTGTCAAGCGCCGGTAAAGCTCTGAGCATCGCTACGCCGCCGCCGGGCAGAATGCCTTCTTCCACCGCCGCCCGGCAGGCATGAAGCGCATCCTCTACGCGGGCTTTCTTCTCTTTCATTTCAGCTTCAGTCGCGGCTCCGACGTTAATCTGTGCCACGCCGCCGGCTAATTTCGCCAGTCTTTCCTGCAGCTTCTCGATATCGTAGTCACTGGTGGAGTTGTCGATCTCGTTCTTGATCTGTTCGATCCGGCCTGTTATCGCTTCAATGCTGCCGCCGCCTTCGATAATTGTCGTGCTGTCTTTGTCGATAGTAATGCGTTTCGCCCTGCCAAGCTGTCGCAGTTCGATGTTCTCCAACTGCAAGCCCAGGTCCTCGAAGATCGCATCGCCGCCGGTCAGGGTCGCGATGTCACTGAGCAGAGCTTTTCGCCTGTCGCCAAAACCGGGCGCTTTTACTGCCGCCACCTGCAGGATGCCCCGCAGCTTGTTGACAACCAGCGTAGCCAGCGCCTCGCCCTCGACGTCTTCGGCAATCAGCAACAAAGGCTTGCCCTGTTTGGCGACCTTTTCGAGCAGCGGAACGAGCGATTTAATCGAGCTGATTTTCTTTTCGTGCACGAGAATGTACGGCTTATCCAGCACAACCGACATATTCTCCAGATTGTTAATAAAGTGCGGGCTAAGGTACCCCTTATCGAACTGCATACCTTCGAGCAACTCGACAGTTGTTTCGAGGGATTGGCCTTCTTCGACGGTAATAACGCCGTCCTTGCCAACCTTCTCCATCGCTTCAGCCAGCTTTTTGCCGATCTCGACATCCTGGTTCGCCGAGCAGGTCGCCACCTGTTCGATCTGCTTGGTTGACTCGATAGGCGTGGCCATCTTATGCAGTTCGTTGACGATTTGCTCGACACCCTTATCGATGCCGCGCTTTACCTGCATCGGATTTGCCCCGGCGGTAATGTTCTTGAGGCCCTCGTCAAAAATACTCTCGGCCATAATCGTGGCGGTTGTTGTCCCGTCGCCGGCGACGTCCGAAGTCTTGGACGCAACCTCTTTAACCATCTGTGCGCCCATATTCTCGTAGGCGTCTTCCAGCTCGATTTCTTTTGCCACGGTAACGCCGTCTTTCGTTACGAGCGGTGAACCGTAAGATTTCTCCAAAACTACATTTCTGCCGCACGGCCCGAGTGTGATCTTGACTGCCTTAGCCAGTTTCTTCACACCTTTCTGAACAGCGGCACGTGCGTCAGTACCAAACGCTATTTTTTTAGCTGCCATATTTTTATTTCTCCTATTCTGTGGCTATTTGTTTTTCCCTGCTTACTTTTCGATTACAGCCATAATATCCGACTCGCTCATAATCAGATATTCTTTGCCGTCGATTTTCACATCTGTCCCGGCATAGCTCGTGAAAAGTACCATATCACCCTTTTTCACCTGCAATTTTCTGACCGTTCCATCGTCGAGCATTTTGCCCTCGCCGACGCTTACGATTTTACCTCTTTGAGGTTTTTCTTTGGCACTGTCCGGCAAGACTATCCCGCCCGCTGTCGTGGTTTCCGCTTCGAGACGCTGAACAAGCACCTTATCTGCCAATGGTCGAATCTTCATTTTGTGATTACTCCTTTCGAAAAAATCTGTTTATTATTCATGGTAAAGTCAATTCATACTTACGATTTCAAGTTTCGATTTTTTTATCCCCGTTAACTTCTAACTCCTGATTTGTTCCCCAAATACGCTGCTGCTGTACTTCTTTATGAACAACCTGTTAAGTTGCTGCCGGAGAATGCACATATCAACCGGCTTATCAATCACGCTGAAAACATCGAGCCGCAGCGCCTTATCCAGCAAAGATTGACCCGCGGTACTTGTCAGAAGAATGCACGGCAGCAAAGGATAATTCATTCGAATTATTTTAATGGTCGCAAGCCCGTTGGACGTTTCCGAGTCCATATCCACTATTGTTGTATGAATACGCTTGCTTTTAATGACATGGACGAATTCCGCCGGGTTGTCAGCCACCAGAAGATTAACGCCTCTTGGGCGAAATATAGAGCGCACAGCCTCCGGCCAGGCCCAGTTCGCCTCACTGGCCAGAACATTAACTTCTTCAAATTTTGACAGATTAGACACCATATCCGTTCGTTCCTTCCCAAAGAAGTGCAAATATCGTGCCAAATATCTGTTATCCGGCCCATCCGCACATAAGTATTTGACTATAATGATGTTATGTTTTTACGGCCATTTTGCCTCATCTGCCAAAATCTCATCTGACCCCCCCCTGCTATGCCAACCTGACAGGCCCGGCAGCAAAATCTCTGCGAAGGACGCTATACGGCGTACTGAACAAGCAGCGAAAACTTCTTATATAAGCAAAGGTCTTGCTTCGGAGTCTTATATCCACCCCGGGCGGATATAGTCATTATGGTTAAAAAGAATGCAAGAACAGGAGAAAATTATACCCCCTAAGGGGCAGGCAGACACCTTATAATTCCCCCTGCGGTTTATTCGATGCGGAGCAATCTAAAAATATTTAGCCCGCCGATTCACTCGGCGGGTTTTCTTTAAAATCAGCACCTATTTCGAACGGATTCTTCGCGGCAAGAAAGAGAGACGCAAGATCGCACTGGTTGCGACTGCTCACTACCTCTTGCGTTGCATGCATGCTATGCTGATCCGGTGCGAACCCTGGCGTGATGTGGCGTAATGGGCCGATCTTTTGCCCGCCCACGCCCCGGTTTCGGGCGAGGGCGAAGCCGGACAAAAGATCTCAATGGAATAATAAAGTAACGGTAAACAAAATCAGGTGATATCGGAAGGCAAGACAAATGCATGACGATTGGCGGGATAATTTGGCTGGACTCCGCTCGTGGGGACTGAGGCAACTCGACCTCGTTATGGTGACTGGAGACGGCTCGAACGGGAGAATATTGGGGTCGCATCTTAAATATTAACTATTGGCATTTTTTCCGCAAATACATAATATCTTTAATCAGCTTACGA
>CAZTDF010000082.1:0-18070 GCA_964612465.1 uncultured Pirellulales bacterium | reverse complement strand
CAACTGCCCGTCTATCCGGTGTAAAACGAAAGAAAAGAATATTGAATAACGCAGCCTGCCCCGGGCAAGCACATGGGCTTGCCCCTACAGTTTCCTGTCTAACTTGCGGTAGCTGATTGCTTCTGCGATGTGCTCGGGGGCAATGTCACTGACACCGGCTAAATCCGCTATTGTGCGTGCAAGCTTGCAGATTTTATCATGAGCGCGGGCGCTGAGGCCGAATTCGTGCATTGCCTGCTTCAGGAGCATTTCGCCCGTCGAATCGAGCTTGCAGAACTTCTCGACCTGTTTATGCCTCATTCTGGCGTTTGAGTGAATCTTCCCATCGCCGAAACGCTCGGCCTGGATTCCCGCGGCCCGGACAACGTCGGAACGCATTACAGCCGAGTCGAGCTGGCCCGATTTCGAGCGAAGCTTCCTGAAACTTATAGCGGGCACGTCGATGTGAATATCAATCCTGTCCACCAGAGGCCCCGAGACCTTCGAGAAATATCGCCTGATCTGGCCCGGCGTGCATTTGCACCGCCTGGCGTCGCTGCCGAAATAGCCGCAGGGGCACGGATTCATCGCCGCGACCAGCATGAACTGAGCGGGAAACCGGACCGTCTTTTTCGCGCGAGAGACGATTACGAAACCGTCCTCCAGCGGTTGGCGAATCATCTCCAGAACGTGCCGCGGAAATTCGACAAATTCATCCAGAAACAATATCCCGAAATGAGCTAAAGACAATTCGCCCGGCCGGGGTGTCGGCCCGCCGCCGACCAGGGCCGGACCGCTGGCCGAGTGGTGCGGCATTCGCACCGGACGAGTCGCCATCAACGCCTGATTTCTGCCCAGCAATCCAACCGATGAGTACACGCGGGTCGTTTCGAGCGACTGGGCCAGGCTCAGGGGCGGCAGAATCGTCGCCAGTCTTTGGGAGAGCATAGTCTTTCCCGCTCCGGGCGGTCCTATCATCATTATATTGTGCCCGCCGGCCGCAGCGATGGTCAGCGCCCGCTTGACGCTTTCCTGACCTTTGACATCCGCGAAATCAACGTCATAATTTGCCGAGACGTTAAAAAGCTCGTCGATATCGACGCTGGTCGTCTCCAGCGGCAACTGTCCGGAAAGAAATCCGACCGCCTGGGCGAGCGAGCCGACAGCAAAGACTTCGATGTCCTGAACGACCGCCGCTTCCTGTGCGTTATCCAGAGGCACGAGCATCCGGCTGAAACCTTCCGCCGCGGCGCTCATTGCCATACTCAATACGCCGTTGACCGGCCGGACCCTGCCGTCCAGGGCCAATTCGCCGACGATAATCGTGTCACTCAGGATCGAGCTGGCCAGGACGTTCTGGCCGATGAGCATGCCCAGCGCGATAGGCAAATCGAACGCCGGCCCCGCCTTTTTCACAGCCGCCGGAGCAAGATTGATCAGCGACTGGGTTTTCGGATGCTTGTAGCCGCTATTGACGATTGCGCTTCTGACCCGCTCGGTGCTTTCCTTCACGGCGGCATCCGGCAGGCCGACAATGATGGACTTTTCAAACCCGCCCCGGCCAACGTCGACTTCAACCTCGCAAATCACCCCCTCAATTCCGTCAAGCGTCACACTGTGCAGTCTCGCTAACATTTGTTATTTACTATTTCCGATTTATTATTTACTATTGCTTTAACGTCTTCGACGGTTGAATACGACTTATCTCAATAATAAATAATACAACTTAAATCGATAATAGTCAAAGGAGCAATACAATATGCCTACAATAAAAGATGTTATTGTCAAAAAGCCGTCGGACGAAGAAGCGGCCATCTGCAAGGCCTGGCCGACCTGGCAATGTCAAGCCAGCACCTTCGACTGGGAATACACCGAAAAGGAAACCTGCCTTTTGATAGAAGGCAAGGTAACGGTCACGGACGGCAACGATTCGGTCAGTTTCGGCCCCGGCGACCTCGTAATCTTCCCCGAGGAACTCCAATGCACCTGGCAGGTCACTGAGCCGGTCAAGAAATACTACAACTTCGGCTGACGAGAATATCAGTCCTGCGCTCCAATCGCGGTCGTATTATATCTTGAATTCATCCAGCTTGAAGCTAAGCTTCCGGCCGGCCTCTACAGCCTCGTTGACTCTCAATACGGCGACCGCCGTTTCATACCCCACTTCTGCAGGGCAAGTGAGTTCTACCCTTCCGCCGCTGTAGATAGCGTCGAAAAAGTTCTCCAAATGCATTTGATGGGGTTTCTTATTCATGGCGACCGGCAGATCATACTTCGGCGGCAGCGGCGACTCACGAACATCCAGGATGGCGCTGGTCTTCCTTTCTACAATCTGCGGGCACCCACACTTTTCGACACACTCTTGCCTGGCCTTTTCAATGCAATCTATCTCGCAATCGCACTGCTTATATAATAGGCCGTCTTTGATCCACCTGTCCCACTCGGGCGCCGTCCTTTCGTCACGGTAGATTTCGCACCTGTTGCCGCTCTCAGAAATAATAAGAGAACCTTCGCTGCCCATGAAGTTCTCGAAATATCCGCCGCTGCCGCTGCTGCTCACCGTTTGATAGAATGCAGTGACATTGCCCTGAGCCGTTTCATACTCATATACAGCCATCACTGTATCGGGCCATTCGTGTGTCTTGCGATCGTAAAAATTCCTTCGTCCGCTCGCTATGACGGATTTGGGATTCGCCTGAAGAAACCAGTTGTAAATGTCGATCTGGTGCGAGCCTAAATCGACCATAGGACCGCCTCCAAATCCCTTGTACCACCGCCAGTTTTTGAATTGCTGCATCGACGTGTAGCCGTATTTTTCGAGAGTCGCCTGGTCGATAGGGCTGTTTTTCGGCCAGCCCAGCGGTTCGCTCGCCCTGCGATTCCACTGTCCGTTGATCGCGGTTATCTGTCCCAGCAGCTTCGCCCCTTTTATAAGGTTCTCGTAGCAGAATACATATCGCGGATTGCTGCGCCGTTGATGGCCTATTTGCAGGAGCTTGCCGGTCCCCTTCACGGCCTGAACCATCTTGCGAGCCCCTTCGAGAGTGTTGGACATCTCCTTTTCGCAATAGACATGCAGACCGGCGTTAAGGCAATCAACGGTATGCTCGGCGTGCCAGAAGTCGGGCGTGGCGATGATGACGGCATCGAGATCCTTCTCCTTGTCGAGCATTTCCTTGTGGTCCACATAAGTATTGTGCTCGTGGCGGTATTTTTTAAGCATGCGGGAGACCCGTTTTCGATTATATAACTCCCAGATATCGCAGACGGCCTTGATGCGAATCCCCGGAATTTTTAAACAAGCGCTCATCAAAACCTGACCCTGTTCACCCACACCGAGCAGTGCCAAATTGATATCATCCGGCTTCTTACCGGCGCCTGTCCGGCCCAGAACCATCGGCGAGAATGCCAATCCCGCTGTCGCCGCTGCTGCCGAATGTAAAAAGCCACGCCTGTCTATTCTTGTTTGTGTTCTCTGGTCATTCATTCTTCATCCCTTTCAATCTCGCGAGCGCAGAATCTGTGCGCTTCTGTCTCAGCATAAAAACTTAAACATCGCGTCTACAACCTACCCTCTGTCAATTTAGACGCTCTCCGCGAAATTTTTGGTATAAGGAAAATATTTTTCTCCCTCCGTTCCTGTCCACGGCAGTTATTAAAACTAAGCCGAGGGCCTCAAAAGGAAAAATGAGATATTGCTATTTCGTTTTTCTCTTGTTTTTCCCGCCCTGCCAGTCCTGGAGGTTTTTGGCTAAAATTTCCACATCCTGTTTTTTCATGATATGGTCGATGATGGCCGGCGGGATTTTCAGCTTTAGCATTGCCTTGTGGGTTCTATCCCAGAGCCGGTCTTTTTTGGCCTGCGTATCGGCTAAGTATAGATCGGTCACAAGCTCGCCGAGCTTCTGGAGCATTATCGTATCAAGGTTGTTGTAATACCCCGATATCACAGACTTCTGGTATTGTGAATACTCTTTCTTTGTCATGGGCCATCTTTTACAGCAAACTCGCATATAAATCAAGTCATCAGGATAACGGCAGAGCTTTTTGCTGGATTTGCCGGGACGGCAGGCTATAATCTCGTCATACGTTAATGCGCGATGCGTCCGGCATGATAAGCCGACGACGCCTGCAATATTGACAGATGAGTACACGAAAGAACATACTACATATTTTGGTTCTATCGGTTTTGGTGTTGATCCCGTCAAGATCGGGATGGACTGCCGAAGGCGACAAAGCCGCGGCCTTTGCCGGACAGGATCTGCACCTGCAGGGGCAAGAGCTGATTAGCTACCGTTTATCTCCCGTTGACCATGTGCTCGTTTTCCAGGGTGGATTTTCCCTGTCAATCGGAGCTCATCAATTCTCCGCCGACAGAGCGGTAGTATGGCTGGGCCCTAACTCTGCGGGAATTCCAGGAAGCGGAATAACCCAGCCTGCCCCCGACACTCGGATTGATTACGAAGCAACAGTATATTTACAAGGCAATGTCTCAGCCAAAAAGCCTGAAGGCGCCACAACAACCGACTTGAGCCAAACAGTGATTGAGCCGGGTCGCATAATGGCGGTCCAATTCGATGTCACCGGCGAGATATTCATAAAAGCGGACAGTAGAAAGATTGGAGATCCTCGCGGATTGGAGCTTTACAGAGAGGCCTTTGAGTCGCTGCAAGCGGCCGGGATAGAGCCGGCGATCGCCGAGGCCGAGCCGCGGGAGATTGAATTGCAGGTAGAGACAATAACGCTGGAAGAACCGGGGCAGGAAGCTGCCGAGTCGCAGGTAAAGAAGCCGGGCTTTGAGTATCTGCCTGTTTTGTCGCCCGTCGGAGAAGCTACAAAGGTCGAGTATAAGGAGAACATTGGAACGGTTATTGGCAGGTTCTATCTCAGCCAGAAACAGGATGAAAAGGGCGGGCTGCTGGAATTGCAGGCCGACAACGCCGTGATATTTTTAGCCGCGGAACAACAACCCGAGGGCGATGGCAAAAACGGAGCTAAAGATACGCTGACCGGCATGAAGGCAATCTACATGTCCGGCGACGTTGTGATAACCAGGGGCCAGCGAACAATTCGGGCCGATGAGATATACTACGATTTCGAGAGAAAAAAGGCGATCGCTCTAAATGCGGTGATGAGAAATTTCGACACACGCGAAGGGATTCCGATTTACCTCAGGGCGGCAAAGCTCAAGCAGACGGCGGAAAATGAATTTGCCGCCGAAGACATCACTTTGACGAGCAGTGAATTTTACCTGCCCCAGATTTCGTTTAACGCATCGAATATAACAGTCACCGATACGACCACTACCGACGAAGAGCAGGGAGAAGTTTCCAAAAGCAGTTACGACGCAAAGATGCATGATGTGCGTTTTAAGATGTATGATAAAACGATTTTCTATTGGCCTTACGTGCGTAGTAATCTACAAAGGCCCGATCTTCCGATTAAAAGCGTCCGTCTCGGCAACGACAACATCTATGGAACGCTGATTGAGACGCAATGGTACCTGGCCCGGCTGCTGGGCCTGCAGGAGCCGGAAGGTACGGACAGCACCCTGGCGCTGGACTATTATAGCAAACGCGGCTTCGGGGGCGGAATATCGACCGAATACACGGGAGAGGACTATTTCGGCACACTTTTAGGTTATATGATTAACGACACCGGCGAGGATCGGCTCGGAAGGCACAGCAGCCGCAGGGATCTTGAGCCGGAACGCCCACTGCGCGGACGCTTACACTGGCAGCACAGGCAGTTCCTGCCATATAACTGGCAGCTTACCGCCGAGGCCAGCTACATGTCCGATAAGAACTTTTTGGAGAGTTTTTATCGTAACGAATTTTACGTCGGCAAGGGACAGGAAACGCTTATTTATTTGAAACGTATCGAGGACAACTGGGGCCTTTCTTTATTAGGAAAAGTCCGGATAAACGATTTCACGAATGAACTGGAAGAATTGCCCAGCACCGAATTCCACTGGACAGGCCAGTCGTTTTTCGACGATAAGCTGACGTTCTATAGTGATACTCAGGTCAGCAGGTTTCGTCAACTTTACGCATCGTCCAATAATAATCCCGGTTCGGAAGATTACTTTTCATTTGCGACGACGCGAAACGAAGTTGATATGCCGATGACCATAGGCAAAGCGAAAGTCGTGCCTTTCGTAGCCGGGACCGTAGCTTATGAAGACGGATTAGGCTTCTACAGAGAGCTTGACGGCTCAATGGCTGAGGGGCAAGAGAATGCCTGGTTTGGCGAAACTGGAATTCGTGCTTCAATACAGCCATACTGGAAGGTTTATCCCAATGTCAAATCTGAACTCTGGGATTTGAACCAGATGCGGCACTTAATAACGCCGTATTTGACCGCTGTCGCTTATACTCAAAACGAATCGCTTATCGAACAGAGGAATACTTTGAACGTAGGAATCTCACAGCGGCTGCAAACGAAACGCGGTTTAGATGAGAAACAACGAAGTGTTGACTGGATGCGACTGAATATGGACTTAACGTGGGTCAATAATCCCGGTGACGATTCGGCTGGGCCGGATAGATTTATCTGGAATAAGCCGTTTATTCCGACGATAAATACGGTTAGCCGGACGATTCCACAGCAAGACAGGCGCGGCACTGGTTTATTTGGTCCGAGACGTAATTATTTCGGAGCCGATTATAGCTGGCTTTTGAGCGACACTACGGCTGTATTATCCGATATGAATTTTGACATGCAGAGCGGGGTCGTGCAGCAATTTAATGTGGGTTTCTCGCACCTGAGATGGCCCAATTTACAGTATTATATAGGAAGCAGATATTTAAGGCGTCTTGATAACGGTTATGGCGAATATGGCTCGAACGCATTTACTTTCGCGGTTACCTATGTACTCGATCCGCGATATACCGTGGTTTATTCGCAGCAAATTGATTTCGACTTCGGAGAAATAGTACGAAGTGATATAACGCTGATTCGACAATACCACAGGCTTTATTGGGGCCTGACGTTTAGTGCGGATGAATCGCTGGACAAACAGTCTATTATCTTTAGTCTATGGCCCCAGGGCGTACCGGGACTGGCGATTGGAGAGAGTAGATACATTGGATTAGGAGGTTCGGCAGGCTATTGACTGTTGATTGTCAAGGTATGAAAAGACTTGCATAATTAAAGTGGAGCATATATTATTAACGGAAATCCGTTTTGTTAATTTCCTCAAATAATCGGATTGGATCTTTTGTATTTAAGGTCCGTTGTTATTTGAAGAGGGAAAATCCAGCGATATTTTTCCTTTTCAAAGTATGCCCGGCTTCAACTTAGCCAGAAGGCATAACTGAGCATTTTAGCACCGGCTACGCCTGGTTAAGGTTTTGCGGAAGTCCGGTAGAAGATTGAATTTTAAGGAGAATAGAATGGCATTGGTGAATACCAAAAAGATGTTTGAGATGGCTTACAAGAACGGCTATGCGATCGGTGCGTTCAATGTGAATAATATGGAAATCACGCAGGGCATAATTGACGCCGTGGCCGAAGAAAAGGCCCCGGTGATTCTGCAGATCTCCAGGGGGGCTCGCGAATATGCAAAAAACAGTTATCTCAAGGCAATTATTAATGTGGTCGTTGAGGAAAATCCGGATATCCCCGTCGCGATAAACCTCGACCACGGCGATACATTCGAGACCTGCAAGCAATTCGTCGACGACGGTTTTACATCGGTGATGATAGACGCATCAAGTAAGCCTTTAGAGGAAAATATCGCCATTACCAAACAGGTAGTCGAGTATGCACACGCCAGGGATGTGGTCGTCGAGGCCGAGTTAGGCCAATTGGGCGGAATCGAAGAGGACGTTGTCGGCGTGGATCACGACGATATCGCCCAACATTTAGCCGACCCCGATCAGGTTGAGGAATTTGTCGCGAAAAGCGGCGTTGATTCCTTAGCTGTAGCGATTGGCACCAGCCACGGGGCCTACAAGTTCAAGAAAGAGCCGAAGCTGGCTTTCGACGTGATCCAGAAGATCGCCGACAAGCTGCCCGGATTTCCACTGGTGATGCACGGTTCGAGCAGTGTGCTGAAGGAGTTCGTGGATCTAATCAACAAATACGGCGGCAATATGCCGAACGCGATGGGCGTTCCGGAAGACGCCGTTAGCCAAGCAGCAAAGATGGCCGTCTGCAAGGTAAACATCGATACGGACCTGCGACTGGCACTGACCGCTAAAATCAGGCAGGTATTCGCGGAAAAACCCGCCGAATTTGATCCACGTAAGTACCTCGGACCGGGCAGAGATGCTATTAAAAAAATGGTCAAGCACAAACTGCATGTTCTTGGTTGTGCCGGCAAGGCGGCCGAGTGTATATGAAAAGCAGGAGGCAGGAACAACGAAATCCGAAGCAATGCCGGATGAACGTCATTAAAATCACCTAAAAAAAGGTGATTTAACGCTCAAAGGCATTAGAGTTTATAAATTGTTCCGGATTTTAACATTTAAATTTTAGGTTTATAGAAAATGCAATACAAAAGGCACATGATACACAATTTGAAACGACTATTCTGGCTGGTAACAATAGTATTGTTGTTAGCCGCCTATACAAGCGAAGCCGCCGAATCTCTATCAGTTGAATCCGGTGTTATCAGCCAAGCCTGTAAACTGATTTACGAGGGCCAATTCGATGCCGCCGATCAGTTGATAAAACAAAGCAGCAATGACGACCCGGCTCAACTCGATAGGGCTGCTCCACGGTTATTGCAAGTTGTTGACCAATACAAGAGTATAAGTCAACAGCGACGATCTTCAAGAGAAGTTGCATACGCAGAAGCGCTGGCGGAGCTGGAAAAATTTCAGGCTCCGGCAGAGGCTAATGACGTGAATGACGCAAACTCAGCGGATCATCTAACTTCGGTACTCTCGGTTATTTCTAAAACCGGCGAATTCGCAGACGAGGCACAAAAAAAGCAGCTCCTGTCCGATACGTTTGTAAAAAAAGTGATGCAACAAGCGATAGACAAAGCCGCCGAATACGAGGTCCAGGGCAAATGGCTCGAAGCATATACAAATTGCTATGGATGGCTGACGGTAATCGATCCAAAAAATGAGGGATATTCGGATTACGCCCAGCAACTTCTGGATAAGGCCACTATCGCAATGGCTTTTGAGGATAGCCCCTGTGAGACCAGCGCCGAACGTTTCCAGGGTGTTAAGAAAGAGCTGTTTATTCGGGCGATTAATTTCCTGAATTCACAATATGTCAGCATTGCCAATTACAACAAAATGGCTACTAAAGCTATTGAACGCTGCAAATTGCTGGCAGAGGTGATATCGACATCATCCCGACTTAACGAGGACTCAGAAAATGATGATCAAGGCAGCTTAGATGCAATAAAGGGCACTTTGGATCCCGAGAAGCTTGCGACCTGGTCGGATGGTTTAACAGAACTGCTGGATGAAGCCAAATCCGCCTCAGGTGGACTCGCACGGCTCAATAAAAACAAGTTCTTAGATGTTTTTGACAATGTCCTTGATCTGAACAAATCAACAATAAATTTGCCCCGGACGGTGCTTATCGCACAATTCGTGGAAGCAGCTCTCTCTACACTTGACCCTTATACGGTAATCGTCTGGCCCAGGCAGGTGCAGGATTTCGAACAGATGATGACCAGTGCGTTTATGGGCATTGGAATCGAGATTTCGAAACAAAAAGGAATGCTGACGGTATCGAGCCTTTTGCTCGACACTCCGGCATTCAATTCCATTCTTGATGCAGGTGACGTAATAGAAGAGGTAGACGGGGTTGTAACAAAGGACATGTCCCTCTTTTGTGCGGCAAAAAAAATAAAGGGGCCGGCCGGAACTAAAGTGAAATTGAAAGTAAGACGTTCAAGTGATGACAAGAAGGTTAATGACAAACTATTCGATGTTACCATAACCAGGGACACGATTGTTGTTCCGACAATCCGCGGCTGGCAAAGGTCCAAAGCAGGTAAATGGTTGTACATGATTGATGAGAAGAACAAAATCGGCTTTGTCCGCCTTACCAGTTTTGCCTCGGAAACAGCTTCGGGCCTGGAAAAAGTGTTGTTTAACCTTGAGAATAGGGGCTTAAAGGGGCTGATTCTGGACCTGCGATTCAATACCGGCGGGCTTTTAGACAGCGCTGTTGCCGTGGTTGATATGTTCATCGAAGAAGGTGTGATAGTCAAAAGACAATCCGGTTTCGGTAGAATGCCAATCTACGAAACGGCCAATAAGAAGGGAACACATCCGAATTACCCGCTCGTCATATTAATCAATTCCAACTCGGCAAGTGCTTCTGAAATTGTCGCCGGGGCATTGGCGGACGAGAAATATAAAAGAGCGATCCTGGTGGGAACCAGGACTCACGGCAAGGGCAGTGTGCAGGGGATAACAGGTTATCTCGGCGGAGGCGCTCAGTTGAAATATACAATGGCGTACTACCATCTACCCTCCGGTCAAAGGGTTGAAAGCCGAGACGAAATGGAAAAACAGAACAGGAAAGATTGGGGTGTTGCGCCGAACGTAAAGGTCGAATTGAGAAGCGACGAACTCAAAAAAATGATAGAAGTCCAGAGGGACAATGACGTGCTGGTGAAAGCCAATCATAACGGCACCAACGACTATAAAAAGCATACGATTGAAGAAACTCTCGCTGTCGATCCGCAATTGGCGGTCGGCCTGTTGATAATTCAGAGCAGATTAATCCAGGATGAAACTCTCGCCCAGGCGCATCTGGTTAATTGACTTCTGTATCGATAACTTTTCCTTTTTTATAGGTATATTGATTTGTCAAAGGCAGAAGATGTAAGTAAATTTGAACGGCAAAGGCAGGAAAAGCTGTCCCGGATTAAAGAGCTGGGCATCGAGCCTTACGGCAATAGATATCAAGGCGCCGATCCCGCTGAAGATATAAAGAGCGGATTTAAAGATGACGACACGAAACAGCAGGCGAATTGTGCCGGCAGGATTGTGCTTCTTAGAGATATTGGCAAGCTGATTTTTATGACGTTGCGCGATCGCAGCGGGACCATTCAGATCGGCTTGAGCAAAAAGCTGCTGGCCGAGCAATGGCAATTAGTTAAATTGCTCGAGCTTGGCGATATCATCGCCGCCACCGGCCAGTTGGGCAAGACCAAAACAGGTGAAATCACAATCTGGACCGACGAGATCGTTCTGCTGAGCAAATGCCTGCTGCCCACACCGGAGAAATTTCACGGTCTGGCGGATATTGACCAGCGCTACAGGCAGAGATACGTAGACCTGTGGGCCAATCCAGAAGTGATGGAGCGATTCAAGACACGCAGCGCCATCGTTACGACTATTCGCGATTTTCTCGCTTCCAGAGGCTTCCTGGAAGTTGAAACGCCGATGATGCAAACCATCGCCGGCGGAGCCGCAGCCAAGCCTTTTATCACGCACCATAACAGTCTGGATATGGATTTATTCCTGCGGATTTCACCGGAGCTGTTTCTAAAAAGGCTGCTCGTCGGCGGAATGGAAAAGGTCTTCGAAATAAACCGGAATTTCCGCAATGAAGGACTCAGCCGACAGCACAATCCGGAATTTACCATGATAGAAGTGTACCAGGCGTACGCTGATTACAATGTGATGATGGATCTGACCGAGGAGGTCATATCGCTCTGCCTTCAAAAGCACGGCAGCGGAAAACAAATCCAGTTCGGCGAATTCACGATTGATTTCACCCGGCCCTGGCGGCGGGCTAAATACGCAGACCTGCTGAAAGAATACGGCGGCTGTGATATCGATGACATAGAAGCCGTCAGAGCAAAAGCCAGGCAGCTCGAACTGGACGAAGCGGACATGGACGATGTGGTAGTTGTCAACGAAGTTTTTGAGACTACCGTTGAGAATAATCTTGTCAATCCGACTTTCGTGATAGATTATCCGGCCCAGTTGTGTCCCTTAACGAAACGTAAGAAAGACGATCCGAAATACGCCGAACGTTTTGAATTATTTATCGGCAGGATGGAACTGGCAAACGCCTATACCGAATTGAATGATCCGGCAGTACAGGAAGAAAACTTCCATATCCAGCTTCGCGGACAGGAAGAGACAATGGCGACTATGGACAGCGATTTTATAGCGGCACTAAAATACGGTATGCCTCCGGCCGGCGGACTGGGAATCGGAATCGACAGGTTGATAATGGTGCTTACCGGTGCTGAAAGTATCCGTGACGTGGTGCTGTTTCCTCTTCTAAGACCTGCAAAAACTTAGGAATTAATCCCGCATAATACACCACGTGAAACGTGAGGTTATATAGACGACTAAGTACTGGCGACTAATACTATGCTTAAATTATTCCTGTGGCTGCGATATCTGCGTAAGAGAAAAATCGTTTTTTTGAGTATTGCCGCAGTCGCTCTTTCCGTGTCGCTGCTGATAGTTGTCGCAAGCCTGTTTACCGGTTTCATCGATACATTCGAACGAGCGGCTGTCGAGGCGGTCGGCGATGTTGTCCTGAGCTCACCGATGACATTTGCGAAATACCCGCTGCTGATCGAGCAACTGGAGCAAACCGAATCGGTCGAGGCGGCAACGGCAATGATATCCGGTTACGGTCTGCTGCACCTGGGCAGGGGCAACGTGCGGGCGGTGGAAGTCTGGGGGATTGAGCCGGCCGGTAGAGCAAAAGTGACTGGATTTGCCCGGTTTTTACACAGGCAGGGCAAAGCCGCAGGTGAGCCATCTTTCAATATCCCGGATACTCTGGAAGAAACCGGCGGATTCGTAGGGATTGGTGTGCTGGGCGAACCTGACGAGCAGACGGATGAGTATGATTACGACGCCGCCGAAAAGATGCTCGGTCAGGCCGTCGTTCTGACCACAGGCACCGTCATGGGACAAAACAGCCAGGACGGTTCGAGGCCGGAATTCAAGAGACAGGTCATGACATTCGCCATTGCCGATATTATTGAAACGGGAGTCTATCAATTCGACAGCGGCTGCGTGTATCTGCCAATCGAGAAGCTGCGCAGAACCTTGTACCCTGATGTAGAATCACCAGTCGCCAGCCAGATCCTTATCAAGCTTGCAGATAACACCGACACAGATGTTGCTCTGGCTGTGATACGTGGAATATGGCGCACATTTGTTCAAGAGCAGCTTGATGCTGATCCGTACCTGATGACATCAACAGCTATCAACACGGCCAGACAGTTGCAAAGTCGATATATCGCCGCGTACGAGAAACAAATGGGGGTGTTGCTGTTGATCTTCGGTGTCGTCAGCTTCGGCGTTGTTCTGCTGGTCTTTTGCATATTTTATATGATAGTCAGGCTCAAGCAAAAGGATATCGCTATCATCAAAAGCTGCGGGGCGACAAGCAACTCGGTAGCGTTTGTTTTTGTTGGTTTCGGCGCCTGTGTCGGGGCGGTCGGTTCGGGCATCGGAGCCGTACTCGGATACGTTATCACAAGGAATATCAATACGATTGAAAGCTGGATCAGGATAATATTCGGATTGAAACTCTGGAAGAGCAGCGTGTACTTTTTCAGTAAGATACCAAATGAAGTGAACTGGCCCTGGGCACTGCGTATTGTATTACTGGCAATTATAGCAGCAGCAATAGGAACGCTGATACCGGCCATCGTCGCGGCAAGAACAAAACCCGTTAATATCCTGCGATACGAATAACCCGGGCTGAATAGAGATCTTAGAAATTCCATGTGATGAAATTATGTACAAAATTATTCTCGCAACCAGGTATTTATTGAAACGCCGAATCACGTACTTTGCGGTGCTGGCGGTTGCTCTTTGCGTTTTTATCGTTGTCGTGGTGATGACCGTAATGGCGGGGCTTGTCAACGAATTCAAAGAAAAAAATCATAGCTTCGCGGGTGACTGCGTCGTCGGGACCGAATCATTAGTGGGTTTTGCATACTACGAAGATTTTGTAAAGCTGATCGAACAGCAAGATTTTGTCGAGGCCGTTTCGCCGGCGATAAAAAGCTTCGCTCTGAAAAGACGCAGAGGCTCAGAGCAGGACGACGTGGTTGAGATTATGGGGATCGACCCGGTCAGACATAGTCAGGCGACCGGCTTCGGAGATACCCTGTATTACCATAAGGACGATGTGTCCGGAACATTCGAGATTGCCAGCGACGCGAACCTTGCCGGATGCGTTTTGGGTGACTTTATGCTCCTTCAAGATACCAATAGCCGATATCTTAGTGAAACTAGCCTGCCCCGGATACCCTACTCGATAAGCTGCTTCCCTTTGACCGCAAGGGGCGCCCTGGCCCAGGCGGGTACGGACATGGTCAACACGAAAACTTTTTATTTTAGCGATCAATCGAGTACCGGCCTGCCGCGGGTTGATGGCTCAATAATTTATTTGCCGTTTGAGGAAGCTCAACTGCTCTGCGGTATGGCGGGATCAACTAAAAGGGCTTCCCGGCTACACATACGGTTCAAGCCGGACGGCAAAATCGAGGCCGGGTGCGAAAAAGTACGGTCACTCTGGCAGAAATTCAGGCAGGACAAGGCCGGCGAAATACAAGCATATTCACTGGACACGGTCACCGTCCAAAGCTGGAAACAATACAGGCGTGCGTCCATCGCACCAATGGAGAATGAGCAAACGGAAATGAGCGTCATGTTCGGCTTTGTGGGGATTACGACAGTCTTTATTGTTTTGGTTGTTTTTTATATGATTATCAGCCATAAGAGTAAAGACATCGGAATACTGAAGAGCATAGGTGTTTCGAACATCAATATTATCGAATTGTTTTCGGAGTATGCCTTCATGGTGGGTATACTCGGGTCAGGCTTTGGTTTATTGGCCGGCTGGGTCTTCCTGCTGAAAATAAATCCAATAGAAGACTGGCTTTTTGAACATTTTGGATTTCAACTGTGGGACAGGACGATTTATGCTATAGGCGATATTCCAAACCAGGTCGAGTTTAAGATTCTGGCGATCATTGTCGTTTCGGCGATAGCTGCATGTCTTGCCGGTGCGCTAATACCGAGTTTGCAGGCGGCAAGACAAAAACCAGTGGAGACTTTGCAGGTTGGCCAATTATAATTGATTATGAGTAAAGACGATTTCATATTAAAAGCTGAAGGACTTCATAAATCTTACCGGATGGGCGCGACCGACGTCCGGGTGCTCAAAGGCGTCAATTTGAATATCAAAAAGGGCGAATTTGTAGCAATCATCGGGGCCTCCGGCAGCGGCAAAAGTACGCTTTTACACATATTAGGTGCACTGGATAAGCCGACCAGCGGCGTTGTTACGTTTGAAAAACGGGACTTGAGCCGGTTTAGGGCCGGCGAACTGAACAGATTCCGCAACAGAATGGTGGGATTTGTTTTTCAGTTTTACCATCTGTTGGACGAATTAAGCGTGCTGGAGAATGTTTTTCTGCCGGCGATGACGGACAAAAGCATAATAAGCTGGTTTGCGTGCCGAAGACAGGCGAAAAACCGGGCGAAGGAACTGCTGGCCCAAATGGGTCTGGCTGAAAGGATTAAACATAAACCTTATCAGCTATCCGGCGGGGAAAGGCAAAGGGTGGCCATCGGCAGGGCCTTGATGAATGAGCCGAGACTGCTTTTAGCCGACGAGCCGACAGGAAATCTTGACTCTGCCACAGGAAATGGTATCTTGGATGTTCTTGAGAAACTGAACAGGGCCGGCCAGACCATTGTAATGGTTACCCACGATGAAAGGATTGCACAACGAGCCGGACGGACAGTAACATTGGCCGATGGAAAAATAGAACACAAGAATTCAAATAACTTGTGACTTGTGCAATTAATAAGGAAAAATCTATGGCACTGAAAATTTGGCTTAATGGCAAACTTGTTGACCGGGAAGACGCAAAAATCACTGTTTTCGATCACGGCCTGCTCTACGGCGACGGTGTCTTCGAGGGCATTCGTGTTTATAACAGCAGGGTCTTTGAGCTGGACGCCCATATCAAAAGGCTTTATGAATCGGCCAAGGCGATTCGTCTAACGGTCGCGATAAGCCATAGCGAACTGGCCGGTGCAGTTGAAGAGACCGTCGAGGCCAACAGTATTACCGATGGCTATGTCCGGCTGGTAGCAACCCGGGGTGTGGGAACTCTTGGGCTGAATCCATTTATCTGTAAAAATAGCTGCATATATATCATTGCCGATAGTATCCAGCTTTATCCCGAGGAGCTTTATGAGAAGGGGATGAGGATAATCAGTGCGACAACGGTTCGCAACCATCCTCTGTCGATTCCGCCTCAGGCCAAGACCATGAACTACCTCAACAACATCCTGGCCAAGATCGAAGCACTCGACAACGATGTGCCTGAAGCGATAATGTATAACCACGAAGGATATGTTGCCGAGGCCAGTGGTGACAACGTTCTAATCGTTAAAGACGGCATAATTTATACACCGCCGGCAGAAGCCGGAGCACTGCCTGGAATCACACGAAGTATTGTTATCAAACTGGCCAAAGAAGAGAACATTCAGGTCGTTGAAAAAAATCTCACGAGATTT
Organism: uncultured Pirellulales bacterium; assembly: GCA_964612465.1. Lineage (GTDB taxonomy): Bacteria > Planctomycetota > Phycisphaerae > Sedimentisphaerales > Anaerobacaceae > JAFGPJ01. Next base: position 1,592 of record CAZTDF010000082.1, on the reverse strand, counting down.
GATTTATACGTCTGCGATGAGTTTTTCCTCACCGGTACCGCTGCCGAGGTCATAGGGATTGTAAATGTCGACGGAAGGGTTATCGGCGACGGCAAACCCGGACCGATTACAAGTCTGCTGAGAAAAAAATTCTTCGAATACGCTCACGGAAAGGAGAATAATTGACTATTGACAAATGACTATTGACTATTCGCATCTAAGCGTTTTGCCGGTGCGTTCCAACCTTTCAATATTCAATAGAAAATAGTCAATTCTTAGGACTATGCAGTCACCGACACATACCGACATATCAGCCTGGGCCCCGCAAGACAAAGTCCCAGCCTTCCGGCTGATCGATGAGCAGTTGAGTAGGGTCAGGGACCTGATCAAACAGCAATTGACCGCACCGGCGAAGGCTGGTGATATTAACGAATTGCTCGAACACATCAATAGTCGCAGCGGAAAGATGATTCGTCCGGGCCTGGTTTTGCTCGCCGGTCGCTGCTGTGGTAAAATCACAGACAATCACATTAGAGTTGCAGCGATTGTTGAGATGATTCACAACGCCACGTTGTTACACGATGACGTGATAGACGAAGGCAAACAACGGCGTGGATTACCGACAATCAATAGTCTTTGGGGTAACGAGTCCGCTGTGTTGTTGGGTGATTTCTTATTAAGCCGCGTTTTCGAAATGTGTGCCGGGCTTGAATCGCAGGTGGCCAATGTAATTGCCGCTGCTGCGGTTCGGCTCTGCGAAGGAGAATTAAGACAGGTCGTCCAGAAACATCGCTGGCAGTTAAGCGAAACGGAATATCTGGACGTTATCACTGAAAAGAGTGCTGTTCTTTTTAGTAGTTCCTGTTATCTTGGCGGCCAATTAGCCGGAGCTGGGGAATCCCAGATCAAGTCATTAGCAGATTTCGGCCTGAATGCCGGTATCGCATTTCAAATTACCGATGATTTACTCGATATAGTCGGCGACGAAAGCAAAACAGGCAAAACGCTTGGCAGCGATGTAGATAAACACAAGTTGACTCTGGCTGTAATACATCTGCTAAAAGCAGTGGATGAGAGTGAAAAAAACATGATCATTAATTCGTTTCTCGATAGAGGAGACTTTAAATACGATAAAAACGCCCTGTTGGAAATTCTTGGCCGATACGGCAGTTTGGAATATGCACGTGGCCGGGCACGAGAGTTTGTCGCTGCCGCGAAACAGGCATTAGCCGGCCTGAAGCAAAACGATGCTAAAGATGCCTTGATTGAAACAGCGGAATTTATGGCCGGCAGAGTATCTTGATATCATTTTATCCTGTAGGCACAGGTCATTCAGATTGAAATTAATGGGCGGGAAATTCCTGAAAGAACGAAAAAAGGCCGGTATTTTAAGACCGGCCTTTTGTGATTACATGGTAACTGATATCAAACTCAGGTAATTAGAACCGATTAAGCATTACTGTCATTCCCACGAAAACGGGAATCCAGCATCTTCGCTGCTTATCGTAACAATCGTAGTATCGGTTCTTATTTACTGAAATTATTATGAATCGGCAGCTTTAGAATTTGTACGTCAAACTTAAGTTGGCCCAGGTCTCGTTCTGGTCATTTAC
>CAZTDF010000081.1:0-18182 GCA_964612465.1 uncultured Pirellulales bacterium | reverse complement strand
GTGCATCGAAAGTTTTTGCCTTAGTCCTGGCCGTAGCAGGCCAAAAACATATCAGTTAATACGGTTCCAGAGGAGCAATATCTTGAGAAATCAAAGCAATAGCAGACTTATGATTATGACAAAACAACCAATATTAGTAGTGATAACGACTTTATTCGTTGTACTTATGGCCTCGGGCGAGGTAATCGGTGCAGACTGGCTTGTCAGGCAAATCAAAGAGCCGGTCAAGATCGAAAAACGCTTAGAGGGCAGGGAAATTGTTCTGAGCAACTCTCTTATCAGCCGAACTTTTCGCCTCAAGCCGAATGCAGCCACAGTCGCTTATGATAACCTGATGACCGGAGAATCCATTATCCGGGGCATTAAACCGGAAGCGATAGTCGAGCTTGATGGGCAAAAGTACCAAGTCGGAGGCTTGCTGGGCCAGCTTGAATACGCATATCTTCAGGCTGGGACAATTGATTCTCTGAGCGGCAATCCCGATGCTTTTGCGTTCAGCGATTTTGAACTCGACGATATTAAGGAACGTTTTAGCTGGAAACGCAAGCGTTATTCGGCTCAGTCGGCCTGGCCGCCGGCGGGAAAATCGCTGACGCTGAATTTCGTCCCGCCGGGCGATAAGCTCAAAGGACTGACGCTGTCTATTCAATATGAGATGTACCAGGGTATTCCGCTGCTGGCAAAACGGCTGACCATACACAACGGCAGCGACAAACCCGTCAGGCTCAACACCTTTACGAGCGAGATTCTGGCAGCGGTGGAGTATGAATCTCTGGTGGAAGAACCCGCTCAATGGGAGTATCCGAATATTCACATCGAGAGCGATTATGAGTTTCACGGGGACGATTCGAGAAATGCCAACGAAACGGCGTATTGGGTTGCCGATCCGCAGTACAGCACACAGGTCAACTATAAGCGAAAGACGCCGGCAATGCTGGAAGTCCGTCCGCCCATCGGACCCGATTTGACTATTGAGCAGGGCGGAACTTTTGAATCTTTTCGAACGTTTGAATTAATCTACGACAGCACCGAGCGGGAACGCAAGGGCTTGTCGCTGCGGCGGATGTACCGGACAATCGCGCCGTGGAGCACGGAAAATCCAATTATAATGCACGTTCGTAACGCTGATCCGAAATCGGTCCACCTGGCAATAGACCAGTGTGCCGAGGTCGGATTCGAGATGGTCATAATGACCTTCGGCAGCGGTTTTAATATGGAAAATGTCGAGCCGGAGTATATGGCACAGATTAAGGAATTGGTAGATTACGCCCACAGCAAAAATATCGAGTTGGGTGGCTATTCGCTCTTAGCCAGCCGAAGGATAAGCGACGAGCATGATGTCATCAATCCGGAGACGGGCAAAACCGGCGGGGCGATTTTCGGCAACTCGCCATGTCTGTGCAGCCGGTGGGGCATCGACTATTTCGAGAAAATAACAACATTTATCGAGCAGACCGGCCTGGACCTGCTCGAACATGATGGTTCTTATCCCGGTGACATGTGTGCCTCGACTAACCATCCGGGCCATAACGGCCTCAAAGATTCGCAGTGGAAGCAGTGGAAGAAAATCACGGATTTCTACAAATGGTGCCGCGGAAGGGGGGTATATCTGAATGTTCCTGACTGGTATTTTCTTAACGGCTCAAATAAAAGTGCTATGGGCTACCGGGAGGTCAACTGGTCACTGCCACGAGAGAGGCAGATTATTCTCGGCCGGCAGAATATTTTCGATGGCACCTGGAAGAAAACGCCGAGCATGGGCTGGATGTTCGTGCCGCTGGTTCAGTACCACGGGGGTGGAGCCGCCGCCACGCTCGAACCGCTGTCCGAGCATCTCGATGCTTACGGTTCGCACCTTGCACAGAATTTCGGCTCGGGCGTACAGGCTTGCTATCGCGGCCCGCGCTTGTACGACACCGAGCAGACAAAAACACTCGTAAAAAAGTGGGTGGATTTTTACAAGGAGTACCGCGGCATTCTCGATTCGGACATCATTCACGTACGACGGCCGGACGGGCGTGACATCGACTGTATTTTACACGTCAATCCGCAACTGAAGCATAAGGGTTTGGCAATGGTTTATAATCCCCTGGACCGAACGGTTAAAAAACAGTTGAAACTTCCGCTGTACTATACGGGACTGACCAAAACGGCAAGTATCCGTCAGCAGCGGGGCAAGAGCAAAAAGTACGAGCTTGACCGGAAATATAATGTCGAGATCCCGGTTGATATAGCTCCGAGGAGTATTACCTGGTTTGTTGTAGAATAAAGCCGGATATCATCCCCGCTAAAGCCGGCGATTCGAAAGCCTTTGTATAACTTTCAGCCGTCGCAGGCCCCGATATCAATTGAATATAATAGTCGCCCGGGTTTTGCTTATCTACAGTATTTCGTGCTTAATTATGGCACGGTAGATGCCGTTAATACGCTTGCCTTCGATGATTGTGGGAGCATATTTATCGTTTCTCGGCTGGAGCCTTACTTTGTCCTTCGACTCGAAGAAAGCCCTCTTGAAGGTGGTCTCGTGCGGCATCGTGAAGCGGATAAAGCAGTCATCGCCGCTTTTAACTTCCGTCGCGGGCGAGAAAATCACGATATCTCCCTCGCTAAATTTCGGTTCCATCGAGTCGCCGACCACGCGGACGGCAAAGGCGTTCGGATCGTGCACGTCCGGACAGCGGATATAGTCGTCGGCTATGCCCACGGGATAGTCCAGGTCGTTAAAATCTCTCGGATAGCCGGCCGAGACCTTGTTTATCACCGGGACCAATCGGCCTGCCGATAAAGGAACCCTCTCTTGCTTCATTCTTAACTTTTTCTTGGAAACAAGCTTGCCGAGCTTATTCGGGCTGACTTCCTTGTCAATTACGTTCCTGACAATCTGCCGCCATTTCTGAACCTCTGCCTCAGCGGTTTCATATTTCTGGCGCAGATCCGAAGGCATCCTTTCGAGATGAGCAATGTGCAGCAGCAGACCCGGCTCAAATTCAAGCACCTCTTCGAGCTTGTTCAGTAAGTCATCGCTCGGCGGATTTTTGACTTTACTGGTCTCAATTGTGGATAGATACGGTTTTGAAAACCCGATGCGATTGCTGACCTCATCCAGCGTCAGCTTCATCTGTTCACGTCTTTCTCTAATTATTTGCCCAAGAGCCATGTCGAATCCTCAATCATTTATTAACTTGTTAATCAATCTCTATTAACTCGTAATTACTGCTTCCGAGCCCGATACTTTCGCCGTGTGCGATCTGGCAACTTGTGTCAAGTTTATCATTGCCAAGCAATTCGGCCAGTTTTTTTTCACTTTTGTTTTCCACCAGATCCAGTGCCGCTTTATCGACGGCCACAGGGTCGGTCGAAGCGATTATGCCGATATCTTCGACTATTTTACGCATATTCGGTGTATCAAAACAATCACAATCTTTGGTGATTGACAATAAAAAATTAAAAAATGTTGCTTTTTTCTCTTTGCCTTTCAGTGCTCCCAAAGCATGCTCGGCGATACTTTTCTGCAATACTTCCGTTTCCTGGCCCCAGTTGCACGTTATGGCGCCGAATCTGCAGAGCGCCATACATTCGGCGCAGCCGATGCATTTGTCCTGGTCGATGTGTGCCTTGACATCGTCAATTGTGATCGCATCAGCAGGGCAATGATCGTAACATACGCCGCACCGGGTGCAGTCTTTGCTGATATTCAGCGTCAGGGCGGCATGCTGTGTCATTTTACCTTTTTTGCTCGCACAGCCCATTCCCAGCGTTTTGAGCGTAGCTCCGAATCCCGCGGCGACGTGGCCTGTGACATGGGCCACCGAGAGAATCGATTGGCTTCTTGTAATATCGTACGCTATAAAGACCTCTTTGTTAATCCGGCCGTTGATTTTCACAATAGTCTCGGCCGTCCCGGACAATCCGTCCGGCACGATAAATGGTATTCCTAATCCGTCCAGACTAAAACCGTGCTCTGTAGCTAAAATTGTATGGTCGATTGCATTGTGCCTTCGGCCGACGTATAACGTTGTAGTGTCGGTCACGAACGGCTTTGTATTCAATTCGATCAGCTCATCCACCAATCCCCTGATATACGGAGCTTTTACGTACGTGTTGTTGCCGTCTTCACCGACGTGGACCTTGACAGCGGTGAAATCATTTTCGTTAAAACATTCAGCAAAGCCGCCGGCCTTAAACAGCCTGCGGGCCTTTTCAGAAATTACTTTCGGGCCGTCATCAACAGAAGCTTTTATAATATATACTTTAGAGCCCATAAAAACATCCCTTGCGATCGAACAGGTCAACCTGCAATTTTACATCTATTCAGTTTGGTTTAAAACATACAAATTATAATATTTTTTCACAGGACTACAAGTGCAGCTCAAAAAACTAAATGCTCGCACAATATTTTTACGCCGATACCTATAAGAACCAGTCCGCCGAGAGCTTCGATTCTGTTCTCGAAAAAATGCCCGAATCTCTTGCCGATCAGAATCCCAATATAGGATAATGCGAATGTTATCAGACCTATGATTATTACCGCCAGGGCGATAGAACTCGTGATAAGTGAAAGTGTAATGCCGATCGCCAAAGCGTCAATACTGGTAGCGACGGACAGAACAAGCAAAACACAAAGATTCGACGGGTCGGGATTTTCCTCGGCGGATTTGATTTTGAACGACTCGTAAATCATTTTGCCGCCAACCGCTGCTAAAAGAGCGAAGGCGACCCAATGGTCATAATCTTGTATGTAATCCTTTAAGCTCAGCCCCGCCAGCGAACCTATCAGGGGCATAAAAGCCTGGAAAGCGCCGAAAAAAAATGCCATTCGCAGAGCGTGCTTTACGTGAAGCTGCCTATACGTACCCCCGCTGACGATTGAGACCACGAAAGCATCCATTGCCAGCCCTATAGCAATGACTATGATTGTAATTAATTCCATAACACAAATTCTAAGTTAATATTTGTAGAGCATGAATTTGTAAATTGTCTTTTTGTGATTGGGTGGCAGCCTCAAAGCCGAAGGCTTTGGGGATGGTAAATATGCAAGAAACCATCCCCAAGCGCCATGAGGCATCCCCAAGGGACTGCCGCTTGAGGCTGCCACTCTTTTGGGGTATTAAATCAAATTGTATAGACTACTTACTGTTATCTACTCGGCTTTAATTATGCCCTTTTCGGTCAGGTTTTCCTTAATCTTCCGGCCGGGCTTGACGACTAAAAACTCGCTATCGTCCCACTGGCCGTCAACGAACTTCTGCATAAGAGCCGGGTCGCCCTTAAGCTCATCGTAGTTCCATTTGAGATATTCGGCACAGCGTTTCGTATAATCCCTGCATTGGTTCGAGTTGGCAAAACCCCAGTCGATATACGTTGCCCAATTGTACTGTTTAATCCACTCTTGTTCGGTTTCCATCAGATATTGGGCGTTATCATCGCCGTATTTTTCCTGATATTCCTTGAGCGTGTTCTCATAGCGTTCTTTGCCGGGCTGCTTGCCGGACTCTATCCAGCCGGCGCTGTACCAGTATACACCACGGTGAGAGTCGAAATATTCCTGGTATTTATCCTTCGAGCCGAGCAGGATTGTGACGCAGTCGTGGCCCCGCGGCACGACAATCGGGATTTTCGCCGATAAGCCCACAATTCCGTTGCTGCAAAGGCCATAGCCGAGCAGAGAGGCGTCGTAGGGGCGCCCCTGAATGTCGTGGGTATTATTCAGAGCTTTCTGTACTTCTTCGCGAAGCTTGTCGGGCTCATCGTGCAGGCCCTGCGGCATCAAAACTACATCAATGACATTCTTCGAGCGTGAGGCACAAAAATACGCCTCTTTCTGCATAACTTTACATAAAATAAATTGAAGTCTCATACGAAAATTCTCCGCCGGTTTTATTGCCCGATGCGGGATCGGTCCTTATGGGTTACACGTTTTACAGGGTCTTTTCCCTGCTTTTATTGCTTCGTCTCTGCTCGTATAGCTTACGAGGTTTTCCTCGGAAATGTTCTTGGCCCAGCGACATTCCGGTTTGTGGAAAACATCGCTGCTTTTCGACGCGACATATTTGTGTTCGCTTATCGCCGAATTTGCATCTGTTTGGTGTTGTTTGTCCGGGATTTTCGATGAAGCGGTTTCTTTTATACCTGGATCCGATGATTTTGTGCCGGTCGGATTTGTTGCTTTGAATATGTTGATAAAACCTTCAACCTGCTCCAGCACAACATCAGTGATTTTCTCAGGCATATTTTCCGCCGGTATGGTCAGCATTACCGGGGCCGCTTGCCAGATGTCGGCCTTGAAAACGGGAATTCGCTCTTCTTTCAGGCATACGGCCCTTGCCAGTGCCGTGCGAATTTGGAATACGTGCTGTTGCGAATCTTCGAGGCTTAGCGTGCTGAGATAAATCCTCAACTCCGGGATGCTTAAAATGTTTTCTGCCGTGGGTGTGTGTAATTCTATGCCGGCTTGGCGTAACTTTTCTTTTACATTTGTTTCGAGCTGCTTGAAAACCGGCGCATCTATGTCCTGGTTTGCACCATATCGCAACAAAACGACATTTAATTTATCTATTCCGGCGAAAGCCGGATGAGGCTGGTTGATTAACACAGGTTTCTCACCTGACGGTGATTGCTCTGCCCGGCACGGAACCGCAGAGCAGAAACTCACGGCGGCGATAGCCAAAATGAGATAGTACGTTTTAATTTTCATGTTTTTCCTCTCTTTTACCGCAATCGTGCCCTGTGTCGTGACTTTAGCTCTATTCGTGTAAAGATGTCGCTGAAGTTCCGATCTCAGCTTGCACCTAATGCCTTGCCTACAGCGTCCTTCATCTTCGCAAGACCGGTCTTCGCCACGGCCAGCGGATCCTGCTTCCAATAGGTTGGATTGAACAGTTCCAGCGACAGGAACGCCCGGCTGCCGTTGGCCTTCAGATCGCGGATGATTTGCGTCAGAGGGGCGATGCCGTCCCCGGGATAGACACGGTCGCGGTCGCCTATCGTCTCTCTCGGCGGGTTGGCAGGATAGTCATTCAAGTGAAAGACCTGGATGGCGTGGGCGCTTAATTGTTTGAAGCCGTTGAAATCCGAACCGCCTTTGTAGATATGATAGACATCAGGCAGCAGGCATGCTTTTGGATGGCCGCTCTCAATCACCACGAACATCGATTGGCCTAATCGGTGCAGATTCTTTGAGGAGCCCCATACTTCGACCTGCGGTACAACGCCTATCTGCTCGCCCAGCTCCAGCAGCGCACGATAACGCTCGGCGGCCTTCATCAGGTCGAGTCCCGCCTGGCGGGTGGCGCCAGCCGGAGGGGCCGCGATGCGCTTGCCGCCGATTTGGGCCAGCACATCCATGTCCCGCCTGGCTTGTTCGAGGCCTTTGGCACGCTGGGCGTCGTCGTCCACAATCCATTGAATAAAGGAAATGGCGCTCTCGACAGTCAGGCCTGAATCGCTGATTTTTTTGCGAATATCCTTGAGATTGCCGCCGTTCCTGACGTAACTGTGGATTTTATCAACCCACGGCTCTATAGCGTTATAACCCGCCTGGGCGGTAATTTCGATCTCCTTTTCCAGGCTCTGTTTTTGTCCGCGAATCGTGCTGGTGTTGAAACAGTAGCGAAAGGGCACTGTTGATCCGGAACCTGCTTTGCTGTTGTCACCGGATGCGATGGCTTTGCTTCGGTTGGCCATGACGGCGCCGATCGAAACACCGGCACCTGCTATAAATCGACGGCGGGAAAGACTGTTTTCTTTCATAATGATCTCCTGCTCAATTACGCAATAAGCGCAAAGGCTTCGGTCACGTTCATCCCTTCTTCAATGCCGAGGGTTTTGGCTTTTGCGTTTGCTTTTGTGACCTTTCGGTTGCCAAATCGTTCAAGCGTGCCTATCGGGTTGTCCGGCGTGCTTTCCACTACCGCAGCGGCGACGCCGTATCCTTCACAGGCGTTGATGTCTATCGCGGGGCACGCTAAAAAACCCTTCGAGCCGGTCACCAGCAGGATATTAAATCCCGCCCATTTGGTCTGCACGCCTTCGACGAGGCCGTTTGGCGTCTGATATGTTTTCGTGTTAATTTCCATGATTAATTATTCCTTTGTCATCCCGGGAAGGACGGGAATCTGCATTCAAAACGAATCAATCATACGGGCTTGCCGAGCTGTTCGGTAATTTCGGCCAGTTTCTCATCGAGCAGCTCTTTGCTCCTGGCTTCTATATTTAATCGCAGCAGCGGCTCGGTATTACTCGGCCTGCAGTTAAACCACCAGTCTTTGTACCCGATTGACACGCCGTCCAGGTGGTCAATTTGCCCGTCGCTGTATCTTTTTGCCAGCTCGTCCATTTTAACTTGCTTGTTTTCGACCGTGAAGTTCATCTCGCCGCTGCCGTGGTATCTTCGCAGAGGACTGATTAGCTCGCTTATCGGGACATCGTCTGCTTTGCTGATAATGTTTATTACGTGCACCAGCGTAATCATGCCCGAGTCGGCATAGAAGTTGTCGCGATAATAGAAATGCCCCGAAAGTTCCCCGCCGAATATCGAGTGCGAATCCCGCAGGGCTTTCTTCATATAAGCGTGTCCCACCCTTTCCCTTCGGGGCGTGCCGCCGTGCTTGATGATTTCCTCGACGACGACTCTGCTGCTGCGCAAATCGTAAACGACCGTCGATTTCGGCTCTTTTTCCAGGAAATACGGCACCATCAAAGCGGTCATAAGGTCGCAGCCGATAGTAAGGCCTTTTTCGTCAACCATCATAAGCCTGTCGGCGTCGCCGTCGAAGCATACGCCGAAATCGCACTTGTTTTTCTTTACCACCCTTTTCAGTTCGGCCAGATTTTTTTCTACCAGGGGATTCGGCTCGTGTTTGAATTTGCCGTCGTGCTTGAAGTTAATCTCGATTATTTTTACCGGCAGCTTGTCGAATATCGCCGGAACCATCTTACCCGCCATGCCGTTGGAAGCATCGACGGCAATCTTCATCTTCTTTACATTTGGCCTGAGAAACTTCAATACGTGCTTTTTGTATTCTGCGGTCAAATCATGGCTCTCGACCGAGCCGGTGGCCTTGCCTTTGGTGTGTAGCAGGGCCATTGCGATATGCTCTATATCTTTCAGACCGGTATCGGCCCCGATCGGCTTTGCGTCCAGGCCGGATATCTTGAATCCGTTATAATTGGTCGGGTTATGCGAAGCAGTCACCTGAACGCCGCCGCACGTGCCAAAGTGATTGATTGCGAAATACATCTGGGGTGTATCGATCATTCCTATATCGATGACATTTGCGCCTGTGGAATTCATTCCCTCGATTAGGGCGTTGGCCATTGATTCGCTGTGCGTTCTCATATCCCGGCCGACGCACAGTGACTGAGTAGCGGCCTGGCCACGCTCGTAACCGCGAAGAAGCGATCTCAAAAATCGAGCCGCAGCGCAGCCTATTTTCCACGCATCCTCCTCGTTAAGCTGGTCGGGATAAATACCTCTTATATCGTATGCCTTAAAAATACCGGGATTCATTCATTAAATTCCTTAATTGCGCGGGGACCATTCTCACCCGCTTGACAATATACGGTCTTTCAAATCGTCCGATATGATACCAGATCATGCCCGGGATGCCAGCAAAAAGGTATGGAAGGCGGGATATTCTTAAGCGGCGGTGAAAATCAGGTAGAGACCGCCGAGCAGGACGAGGATGCCACAGATTTTTTTGAGAATGATTGCCCCTTTGGATTTTTCGTTCCAGTTCATATAGCGTTGGACGACTTCGGTGCACGTGCCGGCAAAGACAATCACAGAGCAATGGCCCACGCCATAAACTACAAGCAGGGCGATGCCGTAGGCCAGGTTTGTTGATGCGACTTTGAACGTTACGCCCAGCATCGGGGCCATAAAGGCGAACGTGCACGGTCCAAGCGCGATTCCGAAGACAAGGCCGAGGATGAAGGCTGCCAGCATGCCTTTGCGTTTGAAGCCGACATTGCCGGGGCCTGAGAAGGGCATTGGGATTACATCCAGAAGGAGCAGGCCGACGACGAAAAAAATGACAGCGACGAAGTAATTGCCGTACCGGCCGACATTGCCCATCATTCTGCCTAAAGCGGCGGTAACGGCCCCGATCGCGCCTATTGTAATGAGAATGCCGACTGCGAAAAGTGTCGATGTGATGAAGGCCCGTTTGGTCGACATCTTTCCCTGCCGGCCTATAAATCCGACGATAAGAGGGATGCTTGATAAGTGACACGGGCTGAGAAGTATGCTCAGAATTCCCCAGACGAAGGCGGCGGCAAGAGCTATTGCCGCTGTGCCCTCAACGGCATGTGTCAGCGTTGTAAAAAGTTTTTCCATCCGTTATTTATCCCCCATTTGCGATATTTTATTTTGGGACACATTCGCCGATCTTGCAGGCCTTTTGAATCTGCTGGGGCGAGAGTTTCATTTTATTGGCAAGAGCCTGACTGATGCTTATAAGCTTGCCCGTCTCGTAAGGATTCTGCTCGACCCATTTTTCGAGATTTTGTGCCGTGACAAAGAAACCCTGATGAAAGCACCCGGCTGAGCCCCATGTGCCATCGGATTTTTGTCGCTGGCCGAACCACGCTACGGCACTCGCCGGTTCCAGTGAGGCCACCTTGCCGTCCAGAGATTTGACAATGATTTCTTCGCCGGTCAGGCGGTCCTTTTCGTGGACTTCGATATCGTTGCCGGTTCTGGCGGCCACGCCCAGGGCGCAATGCGAGCAGCAGCCCCACGTATGTAGCCCGCCGGCTATAACCCGTGCGGCGTCCTGCGGGTAGACCGCCCGGTCGCAGAAGCCGCAGCGTGAAGTTAATTCCTTGTCCTGCAAAATCTCCCAGCCGATAACGCTGCCGGAGGCGGATTTCTGCTCCGCTTCGGCTTTGTCATTGTCGGCAAAGGCTTTAACCACGGGCCTTCCGGTTTCGCCGTCCATGTCGTATACGTACACGGCATCCGTAGCCGGCACCAGTTCGCCCATGGCCCAGTCTGTCACGGAGACCTTTTTCTCGAAATCGGTTTTATCTTCCGTCAGGCATGAGTACATGATGAAATAGCAGTGGGGCGAACACAGCCGAACCGGCCTTTTGTCGGTCTGAACCGTCACGAGTGTTTTAGCATTTATATCGCCGTCGCACATGTAGCAGATTTGGTCCCTTGCTCGATTGTCGGCCTGGGCGGCAGTGAGCCTCTCGAACGCAGGCGGTTGTGAGACGGGATTCGTCAGGTCGACGCCTAATTCCTTCCACTTCGCCAGAATATCCTCTTTGGAGAAGAAACCTTCATGACGAAATCGCTCTTTGCCTGAAGCATCGAAGAATATTTGTGTAGGTATAAGCTTAATGCCATATTTTGGACCCTCATCAGGATTTTTCCAGACATCAATAAAGTCCACTATTAGCGTTCCCTCATATTCGCTCTTTAATTCATCAAGAATCGGAGACATCATCTTGCATGGTATGCATTTGTCTGCACCCAGATCAACCATCCGCGGCAAGACTTTTGTAGACATGCCCTCAACAGCATCCAATCTTTCTGCGATGCCTGCTCCGGGATTTGTCTCTTTGTTCGGCTTAAGAGTAATCACAACAGCCACTGCAACAATTAAGACAATAACAATTACGATTTTACCTGTTTTATTCATTTCAATTACCTTTCTCGATTTTTGCCTTTGCCTATCTGCAAAAAAACTCAAGCCTACGTAAGCATCTGTTTAATTTCATCGGTCGACGGCACTTTGCCGACGACCTTAACTTCGCCGTCCACAACAAGAGCGGGCGTTATCATCACGCCGAATTTCATCATCTCGTTAATGTCCGCAACTTTTTCCACCTCGAATTCGAGTTCGAGTTCCTTCGCGGCGGCCTCTGCGTTTTCGGCCAGTTTCTTACATTTGGGGCAGCCTGTGCCGAGAATTTGTATTTTTTTCATTTGTCAATCTCCTGTTCTGTCATGGTTGTAGAATCTTTCGTCGGCGATTCCCTGCTTGTCCGGTACGCTGTCAATCCAGCCATTGCGTTTGACTTGGTAACAATCGAATTTGGAGACATACGGTTTGATGTCCAGCAGCGGAGTGCCGTCGAGGATGTCAAGCTCAGCGACGCGAATACTGCCGGCTTCTATCGACAGCAGGCGAACCGACGATAGTCCGATTGGATTGGGCCGGGCAGGGGCGCGTGTTGCAAACAGCCCTCTTGGGGTATTGTCAAGATAGGGCTTTACGATAAGTCTTGGGGCACGGGCCTTATGAAACCAGTAAAGAAGCCATATTCTCTCGAAGCCTTTAAGGTCTTTAAGGCCCTGTCTATAAGGCTCATAGATCTCTACGATGCCTTCGTTGCCTTTGGTGAAGACCGGCTGAATCGGCGCTCCATCGGCCTGACTAAGTGAGGAATGAACGACGCCGATCGGACTAATCTTCATTGATATATCATATTCCGTGTTCATTTGATTTCTCTTGCTCCTCTAAACCATGTTTGGGTTTTCAGGCATATCCGCACGAGCATCAGCATTGCCGGCACCTTGATCAGCACGCCGACCACCTTTGCCCTGCTTCTGAAATGAGTTGTCCATTGACATATTTGTAATCCGGCATTGATTGCTTTAGTTTTTTAACGCCGTAATATCGATGCTCACGACACAGTCTCTGATTCCTTCGGCGAGTTTATCCGGTGTCGCTGAACCGCAGCAGCATGAGCCGCCTTGGCCGATCTTCGTATATTCCTGACGGACGGTTTCTCTGATTTTTTCATTCGACTCGGACATTGCTTATACCTCGAATTTTATTTTGAAACTTCTTCGAGCAATTCATCCATTTTGCCGGCAGCACCTTTGCGGACCATCTTGCCGACATCTAACGCCTGCCGAATTTCAGCTTCATCGATTTTCATGTCACGAGCTTTGGCCGTATGGTACTTCACACAAGGATGACAATTCGCAGAGAAGGAAGCACCAATGGCGATAAGCTCTTTAATATACTCATCAAGTATATTCGGTTTTCCTTAAGTGATTATTGTATATATCAATTGTTTTATGCACCGGCCGTCGCGGAATTTACCATTAACGCCAGCTCGGCGACCCTGCGCCCCAGGTTGCCTGCCGTCTTAAGGCCGAACGCGTCGGCTTCGATTCCGCCTTCTCCGCCGCTGACGAGGGTTGCTCCGAAATGGGCTGTGTCCCTGCCTTCGCTGACACAGATCATGTCGTGGCAGAGCAGAACTGTCCGGACCGCCTGCAGCGTGATTTCCTGCCCGCCGTTACGCATGCTCCCAACAGCCAGCGCGCCGCCGACGCGGTTGCGAAAAATCCAATTGTTGAAGCGAAACATGCCGCAGCGGTCGAGAAAAGCTTTGCATTGAGCGGTCATCAACCCGAAGTAGACCGGCGTGCCGATAATCATCCCGGCGACGTTTTTGTCCGCCAGGGTCGGAATCAACTGGGCAAAATCATCTTCAATGCTGCATTTGAGTGCTTTCTTGCATTCCATACACGCATTGCACGGCCGAATGTCCATGCCTCCGAGCTCGATCAGTTGGGTTTCAATCTCGGCACTCACCTCACGGGCGGCTTTCAGGCATGTCTCCAGGGCCTTGCTGGTCGTTTTGCCTTTGCGGGGGCTGCAATTTATACCGAGAATTTTCACCTTTCCTCGACTCTGCCCTTCGGCAGGCGATACGCCCGCGCCAATTACTGCTGCTCCGGCACCGAGCCCCTTTGTCAGAAATCCTCTACGATCCATAATTTTTTCTCCTTTATTCTACCTGTTCTTCTGCAAAAAAATATTGCCAGATTGTTGATTTATCCCCAAAACGCTCCAAAAAATATTCCTGAAATTGTCGCCATTACAATAACGAGCAAAACAAAAACAACCGTTTTTTGCGTTCCCATAACCGTGCGGATTACAAGCATATTAGGCAAAGACAACGCCGGGCCGGCCAGCAGCAGTGCCAGTGCGGGGCCTTTGCCCATCCCGGCACCGATTAGTCCCTGCAATATCGGCACCTCCGTCAGCGTTGCGAAGTACATAAACGCTCCGGCGACCGATGCGAAGAGATTAGCTCTGATCGAATTACCACCGACTGCCTGGTTGATCCATCCGGTTGGGATAATGCCTTCCCGGCCCGGCCTGCCCAGAAGGAAACCTGCTATAAGCACGCCGAAAAGCAGTAACGGCAAAATCTGCTTGGCGTATTCCCAGGAAGCCGTGAACCACTCGAATATCTCATTTTTTGTAAACCACATGTATAGCATCACGCCGAATGCGGCCAGTAAAGCGAAGACCAAAATCCATTTGCTGCGATAAATCTTTTCATAAAGATTCTTTTTCGGCGTATCTTCCATTTCCTGTAAAAGATCGCGGGAAACCGAAATTGTCTGGCCCTTTGTGTCCAGGATTTTAATCTCTTCGGTCCCGGTGTTAAGCAGTGTGCCTTCGACCTTATACATTGAAAGTCCGCCCGGACAACATAGAAATACCGCGCGGACGTCTCCGCTGCGCGCCCAGTTGGCAAAAACAAGGATGCCGACCATGGAAGCAAAATATATGGCATTTTTCCACAATGGCCGGCCCACCTGGGGCTCCGGCATAGCCATTTGAGCTTTGTTTTTATCGATCTCTTCTTTACGATAAATCAAGTGCATCAAAAGCCCGATCACAATGCTGAAAACAATTGCTCCGACAGCGCGGGCGATACCTATTTCCAATCCGAGGATTCGGGCGGTCAGGATGATCGCAAGGACGTTGACTGCGGGGCCTGAATAAAGAAAGGCAGTGGCGGGTCCTATGCCGGCTCCCATCTTATATATGCCGGCAAACAGCGGCAGAACCGTACAGGAACAAACAGCGAGGATGCTCCCCGAGACGGATGCCACGCCGTATGCGAGAAACTTGTTTGCTCTGGCGCCGAGATATTTCATCACGGACGCCTGGCTGATGAAAACGGAAATCGCTCCGGCAATAAAAAACGCCGGGATCAGGCAAAGCAGCACATGTTCCCGAGCGTACCATTTGACTAAGTGCAGCGATTCGGTGATCGCGTTATCGAATCTCGCCATGCCGATGGGCAGAAAAAAACAAACCAGAAAAACCGCGGCAATCAGCGATAGCTTCTTCCATTCACTTTTGAAATCCACGGCTGATTCTCCTATTTCAAAGCTGTGAGCAGTTTCTGGTTTTCTTTGGCCTGTTCTCTTAAAACGCCGATTACGCACTCGAAGAAATCTACAATGCAGACACACTTTAGCCTGTAGATGACTTTGAGCCCTTCTTTGCGGTAGTCCAGCAGGCCCGAGTTGAACATTACCGAAAGATGCCGGGATACGTTTGAGCGTTCGGCGCCGACGTATTCTGCAATATCACAGACGCACTGCTCGCCGTCCTCAAGAAAGTTTACGATTGCGATTCGCAGCGGGTGTGCTAAAGCCTTGGCGATATCCGCCTGCTTTTCAAATAGTAGCTGTTTGCTTTTGTCTAACATTCGAAACCTCATTAATATATTACTATGTGAGAATATACTCACATAGTTAATAAAAGTTCAAGAGTAATCCGGGAATTTTCTGCGATTATTCTGATATTGCCGTTTGATTGATATAAGCCGAGAAGTTTCCGAGATTTAGGATGCGATTTTTATTGATAGTTGTTCGGCTCAAAACTTTTTTCTGAACCTTGCTGCCGGGATGTTTAAGAGCTTTCGGTATTTTGCAACTGTGCGTCTGGCTAATTTTTTTATGCCGCTCTTTAAAAGCAGGTCGCGTATCTCGTCGTCATTTAAAGGCTTGGCCTTATCCTCTTCATCGATAATTTGCTGAAGTTTTGCCCTGACAGCTTCCCAGCTATGCGGCTGGCCGTTCACGTCTTCTATGCCGCCGCTGAAGAATTTGCGCAGCGGCAAAATCCCCCAGGGGCACTGGACGTATTTACCGGAAACGGCCCGCGAAACGGTCGCCAGATGCACGCCTACATCATCCGCTACTTTCGACATCGGCAGCGGCCGAAGATGAAGCTGGCCTTTCTCGAAAAAGTCCGTCTGGTATTTCACGATCGCCTTTGTGACTTTCAGCAGGGTATTTTTTCGCTGCTCGATCGCATCTATTATCCATTGAGCGGAGCGCATGCTGTTCTGCAAAAACTGTCTCGTTTTTTCCCCGACCCGGTTATCTTTTGCCATTTTCGCGTAATAGTCATTGACTCTCAGGTAAGGCAGGCCGGAATCGGCTAATCTTACCGAGTACCGGCCCGCATCTTCCGACGATTCCACGATGACGTCGGGCGTGATGGGATGGTTTCGATTCTGGCCGATTTGCAGGCCCGGCGAGGTGTCAAGCTTGCTCATCCGTTCGATGGCCCGATTAATTGTCTCGATACTACAGTTCATTTTCCTGGCAATTTCCGGCAAATGATTGTCCAGCAGTTCATCCATATGCCCGGTAATCAAACGGGACTCGAAGCTCATATCTTCGCTGCTCTGGGCCGTCTGGATAAGAAGGCACTCCTTCAAGTCACGTGCGCCGACGCCTGTAGGCTCTAATTTCTGAACAAGCCCAAGAGCCTGCTTCAAATCATCGACGGTGAAATCGCCCCTGTCCTTGTTATGCAACTGCTCCAATCTTACAGTCAGGTACCCTCTGTCGTCGAGGTAGTCTATAATCATATCGCCGGCTTTTTTTACGGACTCATCGGCATCAATCATTCGCCATTGATCCGCCAGGTATTCGTGCAGCGATTGGGGAGGGGCGGCGGTATTTTTCAGGGCCTCGAGTTTTTTATCCAGCTCTTCGGTATGAATACGCGTCCGCACAGGGCCCGCCTCGGACATATAATCCGTGAAGCCATCGCCAAGGCTGTCGAGACGTTCGAAATCCTCAGCTTTGTTATTGTCTGTGCTGAGCACCAGGTCTTTATCGTCTATATCTTCGGCGGGCTGATCATCCTGGGCGGATTCGACTTCTTCAGATTCAGGGCTTTCCGGCTCCTCCATCTCCAGCACGGGATTGCTGTTAAGCTCCTGTTCGATTCGTTCCTGCAGGGCGAGGATCGGGAGCTGGAGAATCTCCATCGATTGAATCATGTGCGGAGCGAGCTTCATCTTCTGCTCCATCCGCATCTGACCTCTCATCTCCAGCTTCATAAAAACACCTGAAAAAATCCTGTTCAAGTTAATATTTTGTCAACTTTGATTAGGCAGGTTGTCATTCCGCACTTGATGCGGAATCCAGGATGCTTACGATTCTGGATTCCCGCTTTCGCGGGAATGACAAACTACAGAATCAATCATGGCGGAGTACCAATCCCTTCAGTACTTCCGGATACATAATAGACTCGATACATGATTTCGTCAAGAATTGAAGGGTAGTTGACGAACTTTATACGGGGAGCGAAAAATTAATCCAATTCCTGCCTGCCGGTTATCGCATCGTTGAGCATTCTGCCGCTCGCGTACTCGATTGTTGTTCCGGTAGGAAGGCCTCTCGCCAGGCGGGTGATTTTCACGTCGGTCGTTCTTAGCAGCGAGCTAATGTACAAAGCTGTGCCGTCGCCGGCCATGTTGGGATTTGTCGCCATTATCAACTCTTTTACATCGCCTTGACGCACCCTGTCGACGAGCTGCTGAATCGTCAAATCATTTGGCTCGATTCCTTCGAGCGGTGCTATATGGCCGCCGAGAACGTGATAGACCCACTTGCACGTTCCTGTTTTTTCGAGGCTTATGACGTCTTTAGGCTGCTCGACGATGCAAATCAGGCTCTTATCCCGCCGGGGGTCCGAGCAGATTTCACAAGTGGCTTGTTCCGAATAATTATAGCAGATCTCGCAGCGTTTAATCTTGGTCTTCACGTCCCGAATCGCCTCGGCGAGCGCCATGGCTTCATCAGGCCGGGCCTTTAATACATGAAAAGCAAGCCTCTCGGCCGATTTGGGTCCGATACCCGGCAGCTTTCCAAACTCCTCGATTAACCTGTTCAAACTCTCTGTATATGCACTGCTCATAAATTCTTCCTGTCATTCTACAACTTATTCTTTGCTATAAACCATCCCCATCCTGATATACGGAATCAGGATGAAGCTGCCACACAACTTTCCAGTTATCCTTATCCTGGAAAACATATTTTTACTTGTCCGGATAAGCCATCCCCAAGCTTCGCTTGAGGCTGCCACCCAAGTATTTGTTTGAATCGGGTG
>CAZTDF010000080.1:6323-18190 GCA_964612465.1 uncultured Pirellulales bacterium | reverse complement strand
ACATTGACAGGATTGCGATCGGTCTTGGTACCCAGGGCAATATGGCCACGCCCGGTGGTTCAGGCAAGATGTATATTGACGACATCCGTCTATATCAGCCGAGAGAGGCTGCAGCAGAGTAAACGCGGTTTTTGCCGGAAGAAAATTAGATTTTGTTTTATTACGGGGCTTATACTGATTGATTCGGTATAGGCCCCTTTATATTGATTATTCGGCGGGAGAGAATGTCCTATTGGGGAGCAGAAAACCTTGCCATTTGGGGCACACTATTGTATTGTTACGGCCAATGAAAACAAAAGTATTAAAACTTGATGCCGCAAAGATTGATGCGATGAAAATCAACGAAGCGGCTGCGATTATTGAATCGGGCGGGCTTGTAGCGTTTCCTACTGAAACTGTCTATGGAATTGCCTGCCGGGTCAAAAGTGATTCGTTAGCCAGGCTCGATAATCTCAAAGGTCGAACCACCGGCAAATACTACACTTTGCATATTGCTCAAAAGAGCGATGTCGGAAATTATGTACCCATCATCGGACTGAAGGCTCAACAACTGATTCAAAACGCCTGGCCCGGGCCTTTGACCATTGTATTCGAATTGGATAAGGAGGACATCGATAAACAGCATAAGAATCTCGAAGGAGAAGTTTTTGAAAGCCTGTACAAAGAACATTCCATAGGTATTCGCTGTCCGGATAACACAATAGCCGCAATGTTATTGCAGCAAATGAGTATTCCCGTGGTTGCGCCAAGTGCTAACATAACGAACAGCCCGCCCGCGGTCGATGCCGGTCAGGTTCTTGATCAGTTATCAGACCGAATCGATTTGCTGCTGGACGCAGGTCCGTGTAAATACAAGCAAAGCAGTACGGTTGTTAAAATAGGTAAAAAGGACATGAGGATATTGAGGCCCGGTGTATATTCACAGGCGGAATTGGAAGCGTTATCGCAGGTTCAGTTTTTATTTGTTTGTACAGGCAATACCTGTCGAAGCCCGATGGCTGAGGGAATATTTCGAAAATATTTGGCAGAAAAATTACAATACGATATTGACGGCCTCGACAAAATGGGTTATAAGGTTAGTTCGGCTGGCATTATTGGTTCAGTTGGATATCCTGCAACTGCTGAAGCGGTGACCGCTTGTGCCGCTAAGGGAGTAGATATAGAAGCTCATAGGAACAAGGCATTGTCCAGAGAGCTTATCGAAGCAAGTGACATTATATTCGCAATGGAGCAAATACACCGGGACAGAGTTATTCTTCTTGATCCGAAGGCGGCGAATAAGTGTTTTTTATTAGCGGGTAATACGGGAATTCCTGATCCGATAGGTCAACCACAACAGTCTTACGATAAGTGTGCGAAATCAATTGAAAGAGCCGTGCAAAAAAGGATTAGTGAGCTTGTGATATGAAAATAGCAGTTGGAAGTGACCATCGCGGCTTCGATATCAAACAGCAAATTATGGCCATAGCTACTGAGCTTGGCCATGAGTGTATTGATGTCGGCACCGGCGATAACAATCCCGTTGATTACCCTGACTTAGCGTATTTGGCCGCAACAGCGGTATCCAAAAAGGAAGCCGACAGAGCTATTCTAACCTGTGCAACCGGGATCGGAATGAGTATGTCCGCAAACAAAGTAAAAGGAATCAGGGCTGCCCTGTGTCACGATGAATTAACTGCTCAGATCTCGCGTGATCACAACAACTCAAATGTCCTGTGCTTATCGGCGGACCAGGTTGGAGTCGTATTGCTGCGAAAAATGGTGGAAGTTTGGCTTAGCACCGAATTCAGCGGCGGAAGGCATGAAAGAAGAGTAAGAAAAATAGCGGCCATTGAAGAAGGCAAAGATCCTAGAGAAATATAGAATGGCCGACTTATAGTTTGTAGTTGGTAGGGTGGGCAGGGAGGCCTGCCCTATATTTCTGATTCAATTCTAAATAAAAATCCTGCACCAAGTCACTTGCCGGGCAATCACGACCTTAGGGGCGGTATCTTGATCTGAAGATGATTCTGCAATTTATTTCTCAAATCTCTCGCTAAGTCCGGGAATTCCCTGATGACATTCCTTGACTGGTCCGGGTCGGTTCTCAAGTTATAGAGACAGGGCCCTTTGCCGGTATTTTTACCCCTGACGTTCTGGAAGTAGTGCCAATCCTGATTATGAATTGCTCCGAATGAGTGGAAGACCGTGTAAACATTATCATGGAGCGACGGAGCCTGGCCTGTTGCGAGCTTCCACATATTTTGTCCATCCATATTCTTGTAATCGTCAATGCCGAGCATCGCGAGGAACGTGGGCATGAAATCGACGGCACTGACAAGTCCTTCGATGCACTTGCCGGCGAACTGCTTATCGGGATGTTTTATAATTAGCGGAATATGCGTGACACATGCGTTCAGAAGTGCCGGTGTTTTCTGGACACAACCTTGTTCACCCAGATGAGTACCGTGGTCGGTTGAAAAAACGATAATCGTGTCATCCATCAGTCGCAGTTCTTCGACTCTTTTCAAAAGGCGACCGATACAGTAATCACTGAATGTTACTTCCGCGGCGTAAAGGTCCCTGATAACCGGCAAATCATCGGGCCGAATGTCGGCGGTCTTGGCTCCGTAACCAAACAAATATCTCTCGTATGGATATTCATCCCTGTACATTTTCTGGAATCGCGGCGGCGCATCCCACGGCTCGTGAGGATCGAACATATCGATCCAGAGCATAAACGGCTTACTTCCGGTGTTTTGGCCGAGCCATTTCATCGCTTCGCTGCAGGACCGGGCGCAGAAGTAATCTTCCTCGCTTTTTCTGTCCTGTGTATTCATCAGGTATTGACGCATATTTGCATCGTAGCGCTGGTTCCATAGATGCTCGGGCATATGCTTTTTCGGATCGAACTTGTCTTTCGGCCCGCTTTTCCATCTGTCGGTTTCTTGCCCTCGTACCCAATGCCATGAATGAAAACCGCGATGAAAATTATAATTGGCCTTGAAATGATGATATGTATCGACAATAAAGCCGGTAGTGACACCGTGTTTGCTCAGTACTTCGGCAAAGGTAATGTCATCCTCGCCGAGGGGCTGCCACTTTGCCGCGGGAAGGACGCTCTTGCCGGTATGATAAACCCTTCGGCAGGGAATGGTGGGCAGTCCCTCGGCGGTGACATCCGTGAACAATGTCCCTTCTTTTGCGAGCCGGTCAAGATTAGGCGTTTTGATGCGGGTGCTCCCGTAACAACCGAGATGGTCCGCCCGCCAGGTGTCGGCGATGATAACGATCATGTTGAGCCCGTTGGATTTTGTGCTCGTGGGAATCCTGGGAGTCTGCTTTATGGAGCTTTTTAAATCTCCGCTCCATACGGGCATCTTCGGATCATTCTTTTTCGTTTTCTGTGCGCCGCCGGCAACTACGTTTATGGCGGCCATTGCCGTTGCAGATGCGATAAAATTTCTTCGAGTCAACAGGTTCTTGTTTTCCTTCGTTACGATGGATGATATCTCTTTTTCCGAGCCCTGTTTTGTACCTGCCATAATTCTTCTCCTTGCAAGAACTTGTGAACATTGAGCCGATTACAGACTGAAAGCGGAGGAAGAATATTGCGGCTTAAGACACAACAGAGTTAGACTTTGGCGGGGACTCGTTTAGGCTTGGTCGGGATGGTTTTTAGTGCCGCCTTGATTCTTTCTTTGCCTGCCTGGGTTTTTCGGCGCAACTTTTCCGTGGGACTGCTGCCTATCGCACGCAATTTGTTGTATCTATTGTCAAGCAGATTATCAATCTTTGTCCGCTTCAGGTCCCGCAACGTTTTTACGATATATTTCTCGACGTTATAGACGGTGTCGTGCAGATTACGATGAGCGCCGCCGAGCGGTTCAGGGATCACGGCGTCAACCAGGCCGAGCTTATGTAAATCCTTGCTGGTCAATTTAAGTGCCTCTGCGGCTTTTGGCGCCTGTGAGCCGTCACGCCACAGAATCGCGGCGCAGCCTTCGGGCGATATCACCGAATAATATGCGAATTCAAGCATTGCCAGCCTGTCACCAACGCCTATCCCAAGAGCGCCGCCGGAACCGCCTTCTCCAATGACAATACAAATTATCGGCACCTTTAACCGGGGCATCTGGTTCAGGTTGACCGCGATTGCCTGGGCCTGACCTCGCTCTTCGGCGCCAATGCCCGGATAGGCTCCAGGCGTGTCGATTAGTGTGACGATAGGGATGCCATACTTTTCGGCAAATTTCATCTTGGCCAAAGCCTTGCGATATCCCTCGGGATTGGGGCATCCGAAATTACAGGCAATCTTCTGCTTTGTGGTTTTGCCTTTGTTTTGGCCGACGACCAGCACTTTCTCCCTTCCGATCTGGCCGAGGCCTGTTACGAGCGCGCGGTCGTCGCCGAAGCACCTGTCGCCATGCAATTCGCGAAAATCCTTTACCATTAAGTTGAGGTAGTCGGATAGAAGCGGTCTGTTCGGATGGCGTGCCACCAGAACCGTTTGCCAGGCAGTAAGATTCGAATAGATCGTTTTTAGCTCATCGACCTGCTGCCGCTGTAGCTTGCGGATTTCAGCCGAATAGTCGATACCTTTTGTAGAGCTGAGTTTCCGCAGCTCTTTCATCTGGCGATCAAGATGAGCTACCTTTTCCTCGAATTCGAGGTGGTCACCGTTGCTTAGACTGCTATCTGGTATTTTAGTTATTTTAGTATCTCGTTTTGACATAAGTACGCGACGAGTATATATCACCATCAGGGCGAATCTTATCTGAAAGTCAGAATATTATCATTTTAATGGCACAAATAAAAGAAAAAAATTGACATCTGTGTGGCTGTACAGTACTTTTTAGCAGAATCTGTTCTGGGACATATTTTCGTAAGGTCTTGTATATGAAGGACTTAAAACAGGTAACTGTTATAGGATTAGGGCTTTTGGGAGGATCTATTTCTTTAGCAGTTTTGCGCTCTTTCGCCCGGGTCAAAGTAGTAGGTTATACGCACCGCTGCTCCACTCGCGCTAAAGCCAGAGAATTAGCGGTGGCAAGCGAAGTCGTTGACGATATATGTCAAAGCGTCTCCGATTCGGACCTTGTTATCCTTGCTACGCCCTTATGTACGTTTGAGAAAACCTTAGCCGAGATTACCGATGCACTCCCGGACGGTTGTATTGTTACTGATGTCGGATCGACAAAGGTTCTTCCACACCGCTGGGCGACCGGGAAGCTGCCGAAGAAAGTGCACTATGTCGGCTCACATCCGATTGCTGGCTCAGAACAAAGAGGCGTCGAATTCGCAAGAGATGACTTGTTCGACCAGGCGATGTGCATCTTGACAACGACTGAAAAAACGAATCGACAGGCGGTGCAGGTCCTTAAGAAGTTCTGGTCGGGGCTCGGATGCTTTGTTAAAGTGATGAAGCCGGCCGAGCACGATAGAGTCTTTGCCAACGTAAGCCATCTGCCGCATCTGATGGCCGCGGCATTGATTAATGCCAACAGCAGCAAAGATTTGAAATTTGCAGGTAAAGGTTTCATGGATACATCGAGAGTAGCATCCGGCCCGGCGAATATCTGGGCTGACGTACTGCTGACAAATGCGTCCAACGCTACCAGGGGCATCGACAAGGTCGTTAAGGAACTGACGAAACTCCGAAAGGCTATCAAGGGCGAGAATAAGAGAGAAATCGAAAAGCTGCTCGAAAAAGCGAGAGACAAACGAGCTGAACTGATTAATTACAAGATTAAGAAGAAGGAAATGATATCGTGAAGCAATGGCGTGTTGAGGTCTTTAATCGGTCGGGTTTTTCGGATGTACAAGGAAAAAGCGTGCTGGAGGATATTCAGGAGTTGGGCATCAATTCCGTGCAGGCGGTTCAGTCGGCGAAGGTCTTTCTTATCGAGGCGGACTTTGACAAGGATTTTGCCCAGCGTCTGGCACGAGAGCTTCTGGCCGATCCGGTCTGCGAAGAGTATTATGTCGGCAGGAGCGGCCCGCCGGCCGGACTGGCGAAAGCAACGCTTATCGAGGTACACCTGAGAAGCGGAGTAACCGACCCGGTCGCCGAATCTGTCATGGCGGCGATTGCCGATATGGGAGTCAAAGTTCATAACGTCCGAACCGCTCGAAAGTATGTCCTGCTGGGCGAGATCACGCAACGCCAGACTGATACGATAGCGAAGAAAATCCTGGCGAACGATTGTATAGAAGATTGCGTTATCGGCAACGAGGCCGAGCCCCCGAGCCCGCATCTGAAACCATACGAATTGCAGATTGTGAAATGGCCCATACGCGACCTTGATGATGATGCTCTGGTCGCTCTTAGCAAAGAAAAAGACCTGTTTCTGAATCTCATCGAGATGCGGACGATTCAGGAACATTATCAGCAACTCGGCAGAGAACCTACAGATATCGAGTTGGAATCGATTGCCCAGACCTGGAGCGAGCACTGCGTGCACAAAACGCTCAAAAGCTCTGTCGAATTGTCCATCGATGGTAAGCAGGTGCATTTTGACGATTTGCTGAAAGAAACCGTGTTCAAGGCCACTAAGCAACTCGATAAGGACTGGTGCATCTCGGTCTTTGCCGATAATGCCGGAGTGGTGGAATTCGACGAAGACTCGGCGGTTTGTTTCAAGGTCGAAACCCATAATCACCCATCGGCGCTCGATCCTTACGGCGGCTCGGCCACAGGTATCGGCGGCGTGATTCGCGACCCCATGGGAACCGGCCTGGGCGCAAGACCTATCGCTAATACGGACATCTTCTGCTTCGGCGAGCCTGATAAAAAGCTTGAAGATATACCCAAAGGAGTCCTGCATCCGAGACGGATTATGAAAGGTGTTGTGGCGGGCGTTCGCGACTACGGCAACAGAATGGGAATCCCGACTGTAAATGGCGCGATTTATTTCGACGATAGGTACTTGGCCAATCCGCTGGTATATTGCGGCAACATCGGCTTGATGGACAAAAACAAGTGCTTCAAGAATCCGCAAAGCGGAGACCTGATCATCATGGTCGGCGGCCGAATCGGCAGGGATGGGATACATGGGGCGACCTTTTCGAGCGGCCAAATGACGCACGAGCACGAGACGGTCTTTTCCCACGCCGTGCAAATCGGCAATCCGATTACAGAAAAGAAAATGCTGGATGTTTTGGTTCAGGCAAACCAAGCCGGGTTGTATGAAGCAATAACCGATTGCGGAGCCGGCGGTTTGAGCAGTGCGGCCGGTGAAATGGGAGAAGACCTCGGCGCCCAAATCGATCTGGAAAAAGCTCCGCTGAAATATGCCGGCCTTAACTATACCGAAATCTGGATCAGTGAAGCGCAGGAAAGAATGGTCATCGCAGTAAAGCCGGAGAATTTAGAGGCCATTACTAAAATCTTCGATGACGAGAACGTGGAGTCGACCGTAATCGGCAAATTCACCAGCGATAAGAAATTGAAGCTGCGTTACAACGGTAAGCAGGTCGGCGAGCTGGATATGGATTTTCTGCACCACGGCGTGCCGAAATACTCCCGCAAGGCCGTCTGGGTGGCGCCGAAGCTGGCTGAGCCGAGCGTGCCCGAAAAGGATAACTATAACGATGAGCTGTTGCGGATTCTGTCGTCTTACAACGTTGCCAGCAAGGAATGGGTTATTCGGCAGTACGACCATGAGGTGCAGGGCGGCTCGGTCGTCAAGCCGCTGACCGGTGTGGCAAATGATGGGCCGAGTGATGCAGCGGTGATTCAGCCCAAGCTCAATTCGAACAGAGGCCTGGCGATTAGCTGCGGGATGAATCCGCTTTACGGTGACATCGATCCGTACTGGATGGCCCTTGCCGGGATTGAAGAGGCGATAAGGAATCTCGTTTGCGTGGGCGGCCGGGCCGACAGGATTGCTCTGCTGGATAATTTCTGCTGGGGCGACTGCACCAGGCCGGAGACGCTCGGTCCGCTGGTGCGGGCGGCCCAGGCTTGCTACAACGGCGCGATGGCCTTCGAGGCACCGTTTATCTCCGGCAAAGATTCGCTTAATAACGAATTTGCCTGCGAGGACGGCACGCAGATATCCATTCCGTCCACGCTTTTGATAAGCGCAATGTCAATCGTTGACGACATCAACAAGTGTGTCACGATGGATGTTAAAAAGGCTTCCAATTTGCTGTTTATCGTGGGCGAGACGAAAAACGAATTAGGCGGCTCGCACTATTATAAAATTAACGGCCACATCGGAGCCAACGTGCCGAAATTAGACCTCGGAAAAGCTCCGAAAATCGCCGCGAAGATTTCCGCCGCGATAGCCAAAGGTTTTGTAGTCAGTTGCCACGACTGTTCCGAGGGCGGCCTGGCTGTGGCCCTTGCGGAGATGGCCTTTGCCGGCGGGCTCGGAATCGAGGCGGACTTGAGCGGCCTGCCCAGCGGCAAGGATTGCAGCCGCACAGACGCCCAGCTTTTCAGCGAATCGAATTCTCGATACATTGTGGAAGTGACGCCGGATAAATATGACGCTTTCGCTAAGTTAATGCTAAATCTGCCGTTCGGCCAGATCGGAAAAGTGACGGAAGAAAAAACGCTCATCATCAAAGCACAGGACGGCGAAACTGTTATCGAATCGGACATCGTGACACTCAAGAAGGCGTGGCAGAAAACGTTTGACTGGTAGGGGCAACCCCATTTGGTTGCCCAGGGCAGGCTTTTAAAAATAAGAAAAGAAGGCATGAGATGAAAGTAGTAAAGGCGATAGTTTTGCGGGCAGCGGGTATCAACTGCGATATGGAGACCGAGTACGCGCTGGAGCAGGCGGGAGCGAAAGCGCAGCGCATGCACATAAACAGAATCATCCGGGATAAAACTCTGCTGGACGAGTTCCAGATAATAGTATTTCCCGGCGGGTTCAGCTACGGCGACGACGTGGCTGCCGGCAAGATCCTTGCGAACCAGATTGTGAATCATCTTTTCGAGCCGGTCCAAAAATTCATCGAGGATGGCAAACTTGTGCTCGGAATCTGCAACGGTTTCCAGGTGCTGGTCAAGACGGGAATCCTGCCGGGTGACAATTCGGCCGGCAGGCAGACAAATGTCACCATCACAAATAACGACAGCGGAAAATTCGAGGACCGATGGGTTTATCTCGCCCCTCAGGGTGATAAGTGCGTTTTCATCGAGCCCGGCCGGCAAATCTATCTGCCAATCGCGCACGGCGAGGGCAAAGTCGTTACCGAAGATGAAGCGACGCTGGATGAGTTGCGGTCCGGCGGACACATCGCGTTCAAATATGTAGATAAAGACGGCAATGAGGGTGATTATCCCGTAAATCCAAACGGGTCGACGGATTCGGTCGCGGGCCTGACGGATACGACCGGCAGGGTGCTCGGACTGATGCCGCACCCGGAGCGGTTCGTTAGACCGACTCAGCATCCGCACTGGTCCCGGCTCGGCGCCGGTCTTAAGCCTGATGGGACGACCATTTTCAACCATGCTGTCAAATATGTCCGTGAGCATCTTTGACCTTTAATTGTTGACATCGAAAAGCCCGGAGTTCAGGCGTCACTTGTACCTGTAGAGCCACACGCGGAGAATGCGGGGGACATCCGGATCGGCAAACATATCCTTTGTATTCGGGGGCAGTTTTGCCTGCCAGTGGGCGCCTGTTTCATCGCCATTCAGACATCGTCCCGGAATCCACCTTCCGTGTTCGTATCGTCCCTCCCAGACCTGCGCGATGGCGGTGTTTTTCGGCCCCGGCGAGGCCGCGGAGAAGTGGACGGAAAAGTAGTTGCCCGCGAGCAGAAACTCGTCAGGGCCCGTATTAATAATCAGGCCGAAAGCCAGCTTGTCGCCAGATTTGCCCCTGCCTGCGTATTCGATATGGGCGCGATAACCGCCGAGATCGATTTCGGTACCTTTCTCCTCCGTTTTCTGCTGAAGAACGCCAGCCATTTTGCCCGTGCCGTTATACTTTGTTATAAGGGGCGTTAGTTGGGCCAGTATATCATAGCTTTTTATGAGAGGATGGTCGGTGGATATATCTTCGATTCCGAATGGGGCAAAGCAGATAGCATCGTGCCGGGCAAATGCCCAGAAGGCGTTTCTGGCCGCTTCCGGCCCTTGTCTGGCTTCGGGAATCAGAATCGGATTTCCGGAGCGGGCGTAGCTTTCGCAGACGGCCTTGAAATCGGTGAGGTAAATGTCCGGGGCATAGATGTCGATGTCGGGGGCTGCGGCGCGCCATATATCCATTATTTTCGAGACGGGCCCGCCGGATGGGTATTTGCCCGGCTCTTGTCCTTCGTGCTGGATCAGCCATGCGTTTACGAACATGGGCAGGGGGTACTCGGCTTTGCCGGTTTTTGCCGCATGGCCGATATATTTGGCAATATGCCAGGCCATGAAAATCTCGTCCGCTTCGGGGCCCGTGCCGAAGACCTCGGACCATGAGCCGGAACTCTTAAAGCTGGCGGTTTCCCATATTTTCAGCAATTCGGGAATCAGCGAATCCTTGTGAGCTGCCAGGTAGTCCATCAACTCGGCCGGTACGGCACCGGCAAAAACTTCGTTGGCGCCGGAGGAGAAGTCCCGGGAGCTGCCGAGAAGGCCCGTTTCGTTCTCGATTTGCATCATGAGCACAGTGCCGTGGACTTCGTCGATCCGGCGGATATGACGCATAAGAGCTGTAAAAGCGCGGGCGTCGGCTTTCATTGCCTCGGCGCAGAGGGGAGAGACGGCCCCTGTGATCCGGCCGGATTTGTCCTGCGCACGCGGGAATCGGATTAGGTCCTTCTTGACCCATGTCGGAATATATGATGAAACGGCGTTTTTCCATGAGGCGAACCATAGGAAAACCAGACGCAGATTATGCCGGCGGGCCTGCTCGACGAGGCCGTCCACGAGCGAAAAATCGTATTTTCCCTCCTCTGGTTCGACGAGTTCCCACGAAACGGTTGCCAGAACGGTGTTTAGTTTTATAGCGACCAGCTTGTCCCACATCGGCTCCATATATTCAAGGCTGGAGGCGCTGGAATTGTGCAGCTCCCCGGCCAGCATCAAAAAAGGCTTGCCGTCCACGATAAGTTGAGTCGCGGGGCCCTTTTTGTTAAGATGGGGAATACGGGGGGACGTGGAAAGATTTGCTCCGGCACCGCTTGCGGAGGGCAATAACAGAGATACAGCACAGATGATTAATATGAATGTTTTCGTTCCGGCAGAGATAGAAAAACGGCTCATCCGGTTAATGGGCAAGCAGCCCGGACGAATCGGTGCGTTAGCATTGTTTCGAAATTGGCTTTGATTGGCTTTGTTTTTTCGGTGACCGAAGGCGTGGTTCATGTTCATAATCCTTTGTTATAAAGAAGTTTACATTCATTTATGCCTTTTTGAAATTGGCTTTGTTTTTTCAAATAGACTCATAGCCACGAAGGTTCTCTGGATTTACTAATTACAATGTACTATTTACTATTTGGCCATTCATTCCATCCGCCATACGCTATACGCAATTAATCATTCTACATTATCAATTCTCAATTCAGAATTCAAAGCACGACATACGATATACTACACACTATTCGTATGTTAACTGTATATTATAACATATCGCATGTTTGATGTCAAGTGAATTATCGGCAATACGGAAAATTATAATAACCGGTTATTAACGCTGATAAAAGCCGTTTTATGGGAAAAATGATATAATAACCGGCTCATCCCTTTGATACGCAGCCCGGCCTGATATCTGTTTGTATTTAGTAAGTGTGCTTGTAGTGAGGGGATTTTGCTCAATAGCGGCGATTTTCTCTTTGCTCAGATTCCGGATTGGAGGGAAAAACTGGATTTTCGCTTTCACTGGAATGATAAAATGTGAAATTTACTTTTTAGAGACGGCACTATTCTGGTATGTCAG
>CAZTDF010000080.1:3718-6223 GCA_964612465.1 uncultured Pirellulales bacterium | reverse complement strand
GAATGATAAAATGTGAAATTTACTTTTTAGAGACGGCACTATTCTGGTATGTCAGTCAAGCAAACGGATTGCAGGTATTACCGGGGATTGGAGGTTACCGGCGAGTCTGTGTCACGGATAGCGGCTAAGGCGTCGGACTTGTCATCGGTAAAAGTGAAAATATCGCTAAGACCCGCTACGACAAATATACACTTGGTTACAGTGCTGATATTACAGAGAATAAGTTTGCGTCCGGCATCCTCCAGTATATCCCGCAATATTAAGATATTGCTGATGTTCCAGGAGTTAATGATCTCGACTTTGGAAAAGTCGATGATCACGTCGAATTGGTCATTATTACTGATTGTTTCATTGAGATTTTTAAGTTCGTCCGCTCTTTCCGGACCGTCTGAAGGCAGTTCAGCAACAATGATATTTTCAGATAGATTTCGAATCCCCATTTCAGACTCTTTCCATTTATCTATATCTTTATGTGTGTTTGAAGGTTGTATCGGAATAAGCTTGGCTCCGGTTAAATAAAAAATTGATGTATCGAACAGATTCTGCATAGTTGTCGGATAAGCTGTTTTTATCGGCTGTAGATGTAGATGTAATGTCTGTCGCGGTTATGCAGATATGAAATCTTTGCTTCAACCTGTCCGATTCCTCAGTGGCGGCCCGCGGGAATCGCTATTCGCGGTCATTTTTCCGGATAGATTCGCACTTCAGTGCGTTCGGCCGCCATTGCTAAGGCCTGTGGTATATCCATGTAACGCAGCACGTTTAGAAATACAGGGCCCTCACGGTGCGAGCCGGGCAGGTGCCGCAAATCGAGCCCGGCAATGTCCGGCTCGAACAGGGATGCGTAGAGCACGATGCCCGCCGTCAGGCGCTGTCCTTTAAGGGCGACTGGCACGTCATTAAGCAATTCGATTTGGCCCGCGGCCTGAATCGCCCGCCGGACGTCCCAGAGACGCATGCCGTCAAGTGTCTGGCCGAGCAGCATAAATCGCCGGCGGATTTGTGTTTGTTTTCGCTCGTCCGGATTCCATGCCGTCAATCCAATCCCGCGAGGGGCCGCGTATGCCAGTACTGAGTTGTTGTCCTTAAGTGTCTGTCGGATGTGGTTGAAGTTCTCTTCGTTCGGATCGGGCAATGTCTCGTCTTCGAGTTCGTCGGCAAAACCGATACGCATCGCGGCCAGCCACTGCTTCCATTCCTGCTCGTCCGGCACGTTCAGCACGACCTGCTCGGGGCGTTCGATTCCGGGGCGGTGTGCTAAATATAAACGCAGCCGGACATGCGGCTGACTGGTGAAGTCGAAGACAGTCAAACGAATGCCGTGCCGTTCGGCGGAGAATACCTGCTTGATATTTAGCGGACCTGCTTGCTCCTGCGTCGGCCAGCCGCCGAATGATTTTTCACGGAGTGTTTTGAGCAAGGCCCGGCGCTGCTGGGCCGATTGCGGCGAGAATGGTTGCTGGTTCTTTGGAACGAATGATTCGTGTATCCGTGTATTAATCTCGTCGGCCGGCAGTTCTTTGAAGACCTTTAGCTGCTCCGGCTCGAAAAACTTTACAGCGGGCTTATCAATCAGTGAGCTGTCATCCTTAAGGAAACGATTGAACCACACGAAAGCATGAATGCGCAGCTCCTGCGTGTCCTTGTGCGGGCCCTCGGTAATGTTCAGGCCGAGGTTCTTCTCGGCGCCGTACAGGCGGTAAATATTCCGGACCTTCTCGTGCAGGCGGGTAACCCCGTCCAGCGGGAAAATCGTGTCCTTGTCGCTGTTCGATATCAGCAGCGGCCGGGGCGCCACAAGCGCCGCGACAAGCGGATAATCCCAGCCGAAAGTGTTGACTATGTACATGCAGTCGCAGTGACCCTCGACGCAGCCGTCAACGACGTGGTTTTGAAGGTCGGTGATTCCGGCCACCGGGACAGCTACTTTGATGCGGTCGTCGAGCGCCGCTATCCACCAGCTATACGCGCCGCCTCCCGAGCGTCCGGTGACACCGAATCGGCCGGCATCCACTTCTTTGCGCGTTTGAAGATAGTCCAGAGCGCGGATGCAGTTCCACGCCTCAACTCCTGCGGGCGTGTAGCCCCGGCTGTTCCACCACCACATTTTGTGCCGGTAGGTGCCGTGATGAATCCCTTCGATTTCGCCTAATTGTAAAGTATCAATGACCAGACAGACATATCCGTGCCGTGCGAACCATGCCGGATGGTGCTGGTAAGCCGTTTTGCTACCGTAGCTGACGTTGTCCTTCTTGACGCGAGCGTGGCCGCATACATAGAGGATTGTCGGTGCGGGTTTATCGAGGCCTTTGGGAATATACAGATTCCCCGTGACGTAAAGACCGGGACTCGATTGAAAGTGAATATTCTCGACGGTGAACTGCTCGTGCTCGATCTTGCCGGTGACGACCGGCTTGAGGTCTGTCTTTTCGGGAAGGGGCATTAGTCCGAGCATTTCGAAAAGTTGCTCTCGATAGACCTTTCGCTTTGCCTGCCAGTCTTCGA
>CAZTDF010000080.1:0-3618 GCA_964612465.1 uncultured Pirellulales bacterium | reverse complement strand
TGAACATTTTGACCTTTCAGGATGACAACCATTGGTTAAGGTTTTCTTTGACGAACTCGTCATCAGTAAGATAGGGATAGTCGCGGATAACGTTGTCGATTCGCTCAGCCTGCCCGTCCGATAGCCTTTCTGTTGGATCGAGGGTGTTGATATTATTCAAAAGCCCCTGTTTTTTCAATACGTAAGAGATACCCGAAATGCAGCCCCGGAATTGATTTTCGGCGTCGAAGATTGCCTTGTTTGCCAGCGTCAATTGGCCGGCTAACGTGAGCAAGTCGTGCGGGACCGGCGTGTTGTTTTCGCGAATTGCTTTTACACGAGCCAGATGTTCGACCGCTTTTTTCGTCCAGCATGCCCACTGGCCCAGCAGACCGCCGACGATGCTGAGGGAGACCGGCCGGCCGCTGATGTTGAATTCGTGCCGTGTGAGCAAATCGAGAATAATGTTGTCATCGTTACCTGTATATAGTGCGATCTCATCTGTTCGGCCGGAACGGGCAACAGCTTCGAGCACGTCGAGGCTCTGGTATCGGTTAAACGGAGCGATTTTTATGCCGAGGACATTCGGTATCGTTACGAGCTTTTGCCAGAACTCAGCCGGTAGCGTCATTTTGCTGATTGTCTGCTGCAGATAAAATCCCATAATTGGAATAACCTCGGCCACCTGGCGGCTGTGATCGATTAATTCGTCGATGGACTTTCCCTTAAGTGCAGTAAGTGAAAGCAGTCCGAGATGATAACCAAGCTCCCGTGCTAAGCTTGCTTCCTGTACCGCCTGTTTCGTATCGCCCACGATCCCGGCAATCATTATCGGCTCGCCGCTGGCGGCAGAAGCGGTGAATTGCCGGGCAGTCTCAATCGCCAGCTCCAGCACGGGACGATACAAGCCGATCTTCGGCTCGTGGATGGCAAACTGCGTCGTGTGGACGCCGACCGCAAGACCGCCGGCCCCGGCCGCCAGGTAGTAGCGCGTCAGTGCCTTCTGGTGACGCTCGTCGATTTGATTGTTGCTCTGCAAAGCCAGCGGATGGGCGGGAATCACACAACCTGAGCGGAGCTGATTGACGATAAGCGAATCCAGCATAAAATAATGCTCCTAAAATTTGCCGTCACGTATGCCGTATTTGGTCGGCTTGTTAAGCGTCTTTTTCCCGGCGGCCACCCACCTGGCGATCATGGAGACCATCTGCTCGAGCGTTGTCTGCGGTGGCCCGAACATGCTGAAAGCATAGGAAGCGTCCGAGAGCAGGGCGGATGGAGCCTCACGTGAAACGAATTTCGGTTTTTTGTCGAGTGCCTTGCCGATTAGTTCAGCGAGTCTGCGAATCGGGATTGTCTTCGGCCCGGTGACATTCAGCACGGCCGGCGGCGATTTGGCGAGAGTAATCGCTCGGATGATATAATCGTTGGCGTCCCTCTGCCAAATTAGGTTGACGGCACCCATTGTCAAGTCAATCGGCTTGTTGTTCAAAATCTTGACGGTCAGATCGACAATAATGCCGTATCGAGGCTCGTTGGCGTAGTTGAGCCGGACCAGTGTCACTGGCGTCTTGTAAAGCTGCGAAAAATACTCGAACATCCTTTCTCTGCCGAGACACGACTGGGCGTATTCTCCAATCGGTTCGGGCGTGGTTTCTTCCGTTGCTCCGCCGCCGGTCGTCTCAACGAGAGGATAGACGTTG
This sequence comes from uncultured Pirellulales bacterium, assembly GCA_964612465.1. Classification (GTDB taxonomy): domain Bacteria; phylum Planctomycetota; class Phycisphaerae; order Sedimentisphaerales; family Anaerobacaceae; genus JAFGPJ01. The sequence goes on along the minus strand of CAZTDF010000080.1, from coordinate 1,936 downwards.
CCGGTCGAATAAGCCACGATTCGCGAGTTCTTATAATGCTGTGCGACGAGTGTCGGCACATAACTATTCATTGCCCATGTCAACGGCTGATTGCCGGTTGAGCCGAACTTCATGCCGGCCAGAAAGAATACATTTTCCACATTGGGTAGTTTGCGGTAGTGCGATTCATTGAGCAGATCGGCCTTGATGGTTTCGACCTGTGCCTGCTCGATCCTGCTGCGGACGGCCTTGTCGCTGAATCGCGAGACGGCGTAGATTTTCTTGCCGGGCGATGCCTTCTTGAGCATCATCGCCAGCGTCGGCCCCATTTTTCCGCCGGCACCAAGTACGACGATGTCATTAGCGATGCCGGCGACGATTTTCTTTGTTGCCTCGGTTGGTTCGCTGAGAATATCTTCCAGGCCGTTTTCGTCTAATTCGGATATATCAATCATAGCGTAACCTTCCGAAGATCATCAACTCAATGTAAGCACCAAACGCATCAGGACCCGCACGGCCATGAGCACGACCACCAGCAAGCCCAGGCCGCCAAGAATATTCAGGATTACCGTATTTCGCCGGTTGCCCATAATGTCTTTTCGGTTGGCCAGCCAGAGTATCGTCACGGCCATAAGCGGATTGCCGAGGACAGTCAGAGCCTGGCCGAAGATAATCAGCTTGACCGGTTTCTGGCCTGTTCTCAGTGCCAGCATGGCGACGACCATACCGGCAAGCATAACCAGAACCGTAAAACGCCGGGGCCATCGGTCACTGAGTTTGGGTGGTTTACCGATGCCGTCGGCCAGGATGCTGCCGCCGATCATCGCGTTGATAAGGAACGGATTCATCGCTACCGCAAACAGGCCGACACAGAAAAACACGTACGCGAACGAGTGGAGCAGGGGCCGCAGAGATTCGGCCAGCACACTGATATCATCCGCAGGTTTACCTGGAATGACTTTCGCGGCGGTAATCATTATGATTGCGCTTACGCCGGTGAGGACGCAAACGCCCGTGATCGAATCGCCAATGCCCCGGCTGTAATCCTTTATCTTCCAGCCCTTCTCACGAACCAGGTTGCCCTGGTAGAACGCCGCAGCGACCGAGAAGGTTGTCCCCAGCAGCGAAGCAATCAGAATCATCGGGTCCTGGATGCCACCGTCGATTTTCCTGGGCACGCCGAGCGATACACCGTTGGGCCAGCTCGGGATAAAGCCCCTGACGATGCCCAAGAGGCTTGGCCTTGCCAGGATCACGTTAATGACAAAGCACAAGAGCATCAATCCCACCATTATCTTCATGGTCCGTTCGAGGAAGCGATAGAGCTGTTTTGCCGCGAACAGGAAAATAATGATCAGTCCGTTGAATCCTAATAGTATCCAGTGGGCATCGAGCTTCGGGACAAGCGTCTCAGCGGCGGCGGCGACAGCGAGATTATTTGAAAATTGAAACGTGCCGCAAATCAGGGCCAGATTGATGCCGATAACCGCGGCGGCCGGCCGGCCCAGACGTTGTGCGATCAGCGTGCAGGGCGTAGCTCCGCCCACGACACCGATTCTCGCGGCCGTCGTCATGTACGTGCCCATCAGGATGCCGGTCAGGACGAGCAGCCACAGCAATTGGTATCCGTGGCTGGCCCCGATATTGGCGCTGATCAACAGGCTGCCGGGCCCGAACACTACGCAGGCGGTAATCAAGGCAGGGCCGATTGACCGCCACCACGTTATTTTCGATTTACGATTTACGATTTGCGATTTACTTGGCACGTCTTCCATAATCATAAATTATAAATATCAAATTATCAATCCCAAGAGTTTATACCATAAGCGCAGAAAATATGCCAGTATTTGGATTGAGGCTGAACGAATTGTCGGTAGAGGCAGTCTTACTGTCCGGGTGAAGTAGGAGCGGCGAACCAGTTTTCGGGGTCGTTGCCGTAGTCGGTCGGGACCATTCG